>JANWHF010000330.1 GCA_025450555.1 Tepidisphaeraceae bacterium
AGCATGCTGCGCGTGCATGACAGCACGCATGGCATGGCTGCCAATTCCAAATGGGCAATGCATGTGCTGACGATTTGCGGCATCGCCTTGGCCTTCGCTTTTGCAATTGCGTTCGTCCGCCTCATCCTCGTTCCGGTGCGGGCGCTGACCAGCTCCGTGAGGCAGATCGAGCGCGGCGAACTGGATTTGACTGTGCCGGTGCATTCGCGCGACGAGCTTGGAGCCCTCGCGGCAGCATTCAACCAGATGACCGCGCAGCTCCGCACCTACCGGCGCATCGAGCAGGAAAAGCTGATGCGCACCGAGCAGACGACGCAACTGGCGATCGACAGCCTTCCCGACGCCGTTGTCGTGTTGAACCCTGCCGGGCGTATCGAACTGGCCAACGAAACAGCCAAGCGCCTCTTCGGCTTAGTGCCGGGCGCCGATGTGAAATCGCTGGGCAAGCCCTGGCTGGAAGAGCTTTACCGTAGAATTCTTCGAACCGAGCATGCCGCTTCACTCAGCGGCTATGAATCGACCATCGAAGTCACCGATGACGATTCGGTTCGCGCGTTTTTGCCGCGAACCGTTCCCATTCTCGACCAAAATCGACAAACGATCGGCGCCGCAGTCGTGCTGGCCGACGTGACGGGCCTTCGCCGGCTCGATGAGATGAAAAACGGCCTGCTCTCAATGGTTAGCCATGAACTCAAAACGCCGCTGACGTCCATGCGGCTGGTGCTGCACCTGGTGACCGAGCAGCGCATCGGTCCGTTGTCGCTCAGGCAAAAGGAGTTGCTGACAGCGGCGCGCGACGATTCCGAGCGTCTCCACCAGATCGTCGAGAATCTTCTGGACATGGCCCGCATCGAATCGGGCAAGGCGCTGATGGAGCTGCAGCCATATAGCCCTGCAGAACTGGCCAATCGTGCGGCGGAGTTGCTTCGGCCGGTGTTTGAATCGCAAGAGATCTCGCTGGAAGTGGCTGTACCGCCCGATCTGCCCAAAGTGTTCGCCGATCCGATGCGTATTGGTCACGTGCTCAGCAACTTGCTGCACAATGCCTTGCGTCACACGCCGGCCGGCGGCCACGTGCGAATCAGCGGGCAGCGCGTCGATGAATGGATCGAATTATCGGTCAGCGACGATGGCGCCGGAATCCCGCGCCAATACCTTTATCGCGTCTTCGAGAAGTTCTTCCGGGCCCCCGGCCAGCAGGGAAGCAGTGGCTCGGGACTTGGATTGGCGATTGCAAAAGACATCGTCGAGGCTCACGGGGGAAAAATCCGAGTCGATAGTGCCGTGGGGCGCGGCACGGTTTTCGCTTTCACGCTTCGGACGGCCGATGCAGCAGGGCTTGCGCATCAGGTCCTGCCTGCGAATAATGAAGTCCCCGTAGATGGCTCGCGGGAGTTGTTGGATGGAGTTAATCCCGGCGAAGAGGGCGGCGCAGCCCCAATCGTGGCCGGCGCGCGACAAGGCCCGGATATTGATCGTTGATGATGAAAGCCGAATTCGACTGGCCTTGCGCGCCTGTCTTGAAGCCGAAGGCTATGACGTTATGGAAGCTGCCGATGGCGAGGAAGGAATTCGTGCCGTCGGTGACTGCAATCCGGATGTGATGATCGTCGACCTGGCCATGCCCCGGAAAAATGGCTACGAGATGATCGAAGAATTGCGCGCCCAGCATCTGGGCGACATGCCCAAGGTTGTCGTTCTTACCGCTTATCATTCAACCTTTTCCTCCTCAGCGTCCACTCGGATTGGGCCAGCTGCGCTCCTGGAGAAACCGCTATTACCCGATCTACTGCGGCAGACGGTGCGCAACCTCCTGGAGCATGAAAAGGCCGATCTACGCGCAGGATCGGCCTGATCGCTATTCCCGGACCCTCCGACGCTTCTAATTTTCCTTATTTTTACCCCGTCGCCTTGGAAGTAAGTTAGACGACGGGGTATTTATGATGCGCGCAAGCGCGAGAGAAGCTGGGTAGTGTCTGGGCTGGTATGGCCAGTTCGCGTTACCGAACCATACCTGTGCTTTGCGCCCAAATGGAGCGTGATTCTTCGAGTGATAGTCCGGTTGACGCAATCTGGCGCAAGTTCCGAACTTCGATCTGCCGATCGAAGCACCATTGCAAATCGAATCGTTTTCCTGGCGTGTCTCTTAGCAGTCGCATTAGCGGCACTGTTTCCCTACTTCAACGCGCGATGGACGCACCCGCATGAGCCGGCGAGCGTTTCGGTCCTGTATCGCGAACAGCCGGGTGACATTCAGTATTACCCGCTGATCTCGGCCCTGTCGCGCGGCCCCATAAAGGAATTCATGATCAAAGAGCGCCTGGGCAGCGCGACGCACGCGTTTCCCGTGCCGGGCTTGCTGGTTCATGCCGTCTGCTATCGGCTCTTTGGTCTGTATGGCTATGCCGTCGCCGATGTGCTGATCTTTGCCGCCTACTTTTCGATGCTGTTTCTGTTGATGCGCGTTGCGGGCGTTTCCGCACCAACGTCAGCCGTCGTCGCGATGCTCTTTGCGCTCGGCGTCTATCTGATTATTGAGTTTCATCCGCTTCCGCAATTGATCGTGCGGGTCTGGGAACAGCGAATTCCTCGGCCGTTTGTGTCAGATGTCTTTGCACTCGCGACCTTGGCGGCTTTAGCCTGGATTGTCCGTACTCCAAGCGACGAACGCTCGCGCGGGCAATGGGCTTTGCTGGGCGCAACGCTGGCGTTGATCATTCAGGTTGATGTCTATGCCACATACATTCTTCTGGCCAGCGCATCGGTGGCGATTGTCACTTCCGGGCGCTTCAATCGAAGGCTTGTGGAGAATCTGGGACTGATGTTTGCGGTTCTGCTGATTCTGTGCGTGCCATTTCTGATTCAGCGATCATTTCACAGCCACGCCATTGATGTGCGATGGGGATTGTTCCCGGTTCCTCGATCGCATCTGCTTTTCTGGCGGCCGGAAATCAGAATCATGATCGCGGCGTTCCTCGTGTACGCGCTGTTTTTCGCCGGGGCCATCATCTTCAAGGAAGATCTGGACAGGATATACGCAAGCGATGTGTCCATTCGATTCCGCCGAATTTTGCTTCTCTTTGTTGCCGTCACCGGGTTTGGGCATCTGGCGATTCCATTGACCACCTTCGTGCTTGGCAAGGCGGTGCAGATTTATCATTTCCCTGTGATCGCCCGAGATCTCGATAGCATGTGCTGCATCGTCTGCCTTGGCGCGGCAGCGGATATTCTGTTTCGCATCGTGGCCCGAAAAGTGCCGGCGTTTTCCCATTTCGGCTGGCTATCTGCCGCGCTGCTTGCCGCGGTTTGTGTGGGCGCGCTGGGGTACAAAATCCATTTTGATCGAAGCAGCCCGCAGGACGGATATATTCGCGCCGATTCCTTCCCGGAAATCGACGGACTTTCCAAGACGCCTTATCGCATCGAATTCGCCGATCTCGCTCGTCACCTCAAATCGCTCGGAGACTCAAAGCACATGGTGCTCGGCACTTTCGATCACGAACTGTGCGCATGGTGGCTGACGTTCAACCAGGGTTGCTCCTATCTTGGCGATCCATTTCTTTCCACAGTCTCCGATTCGGAAATCGAAACCAGGTTTGCTTCGTTCTGCCATTTGCTCGGAGTGAGCCCGACGGAATACGCGTCAATCATCCGGCAGCCGACGATGAATCTGTTCTGGATCAGTTGCGATAAATATCAGGCCTCGCGCGCCTACACCTATTCAGCCCTGGACGACTATTCACCCGCGCAACGAGCTGAGATCGCGCACACCACGATCCTCGACAACTGGCACATCGACGTTCCCCTTAGTGAGCAGCATCGCCTGCTATCGGCATACGACTTGCCCGCCTCTAGACTTCAAGGAGAACTGGATGTCATCGTTCTGACCAACGAAAAAGCCTTCCGCGACCACGCTCCGCCCGCCTCGCAATGGCGGCTCAGCTACCAAAGCCCAAGATTTCGCGTGTATGTACCGCTTTCAAAGCCCGGTTCGAACTCGTCGGCCATTTGATCGCGAATTGGTCAGAGCGTGAAACGGCCGCTAAAATTGCCGCTATGAGCACCGCCCAATTACGCCGGGAGATTAAGAAGGCCGTCGATCAACTGCCGCCTGCGCGTCTGGCCTCACTGGCGGATTATGTCGATTTCCTCAATCGTCCGCCCTTGTCGCAACGTCTGAAAGCAGCCGAAAAAGCTATCGCATCCGGCAAAGGAGTAAACTGGCGCAAGGTGCGCACCGATGTTTGAAGTCATCCTTTCTCCCGAAGCGAGGACGTTTTTTGAGGCGGCGGACAGGCCGCTCGCTCAAAAGCTTGCGCGATGTTTTCGTCAATTGGAGACGGAACCGAGACGGCACAATAACATCAAGCGCCTTTCAGGAAGGTTGGCTGGATTGCTGCGATACCGCATCGGCGATTGGCGCGTCGTCTTCCGCATTGACGACGGCGCACGCCAAGTCCTTGTACTTTCCATCGCGAACCGTCGAGAAGTTTACGAGTAACGCGCCATATTCCTAAGAATTCTTCGTGGCTCTTCCGCAAATCCACTATTTTTCTAATCGCCCATCCGCCGCATGACCGGCGGTGGGTCTATGGTGTAGAATTGTCGTTCGGCGCTCTGATGCGCCGCGGGGCGACGGATCGCCCTGACGTGATGTAGTTCAAGGAGTCGGCGGCCGGACGTGCCGCGCGGGATGAGCAGCCGATGAAGATCAGTAACGACCCACTCGTTCACCGCCAGCGCGAGCAGCAGATCATGCAGCACGTCGAGAAGCTGCTCAACGACGACCGCCTGCGGATCGACACGACGCATGGCCGGCGATCGGTGACGGCTTTTGTGCGCGATGTCAGCCGATCCGATCGCGCAGCCGATCTGAAGCGCATGATGACCGAGATGCAGCGGCCCGACCGCGAGCTGCAAAACCAGATGCCGATCGGCGAATCGCTCGAAATGGCGCTGACGCAGAAAAAAATGATCGTGCTGACTGAGACGGTCGGCCGGATGCGCGTGATCTGCGTGTCTCCGACGCGCAGCTTGCTGCGAGGCGATGAGCCGGCGCCGATGGACACCAGCGATGTGCAGAAACTGCTGGCGGCGATGCCGCCGTCGCTGGGCGGCGTGCCGATCACGGTGGTCATCGTTTCAACCAGCGGCTTCACGGTTGAAGCGCATGAAGTGGCCGACCGGCGCGCGGAGCGAACGGTGATTCTGGTTGAACCCAACGACGCCGGCGGCTGGACCGCGACCGGCCCGGTGGAAACCAAGGCGCTGGCCGATCTGTTTGATCCCGAAGCCGAGGAACAGAAGCGCAATCGCATTCGTCAGCAGATCGAGCAGGACAAGTCGGAGCTGGTTTCCAGCGGGATCGCGGCCGACAAGCTGGCGGCGCGCACGCTGCTGCCGGTGCAGGCGATCGAGGTCGAACTGAAGGAATATGCGAAGGACAATCCTGGATTGATCGCCAAGCGGTTGGATGGGCGGATGGTGCTCTTCCGCGAAGGTTCGGCGCCGATTTCATCGACGCGAAGCGCGGAGGCCGGAGGTTCCGATATGCCATTGCTCGAACGCGTCAAGGCGCTGTTTGCCCGCAAGGGCGAGAATGAAAAGAAAATCGCCTTTCTTTCCGAGCGGCGCACGGCCCTCTGTCAGCAGCGCGACCGCGCCTACGAAGACATGGCAGCGCTCGAGCAGCAGGAAGGCGCGCTCAAACGCCAATTCCAGGAAGCAACCGGCGCGATCACTAAGCGTCGCGTGACGACGCAGCTCGTGCAGCTTCGCAAGGATGTGGAACGCCGACAGCAGCTTCTATCGGTGCTGAACCAGCAGGTGGATGTGGTCAGCACGCATCTGCATAACCTCGAACTGGTCCAGCAGGGTCAGACGGCCAAGCTGCCCGATACCGACGAGATTACGGCCGATGCGGTGAAAGCAGAGGAAATGCTTGCCGAGCTGCAGGCCGATGCGGAATTGACGGGATCACTGGGGCGGACTGCCACTTCGGGTATGACTGAAGAGGAGAAGGCGCTGTACGATGAACTGGAGCGCGAGGCGGGCGCGAAGCCGCAAGCGGCGGAACTGACGATAGAGCAATCCGTTGAGCCGGCGCCGGTTCATCATGAGCCGATTAAGACGGTGTCTCCCGAGCCGACCGCGTCGGCGCCGCCGCGCCAGCGCGAGGCGGAAGCGGGATGATTTTCTTGTAGCACAGCCGCCCTCGGCTGTGTTCCTGGATGGAAAGCAGAGATCACAGCCGAGGGCGGCTGTGCTACAGGATCACAATGGCCCTTCTCGACAAGCTCTTTGGACGCAAAAAGACGCTCAGCCAGCTCGATCGCCAGGAGCTGCGCAAGGAGGAGATCCTGCTGACCAGGCAGCGCGATCGTCTCTTCAAGCGCATCGAGCAGATCAGCGACGAAAAGCAGAAGATCTTCAAGCAGGGCGCGACGCAGAAATCGCCGGAGCTGCGCAAAGCGCTCGCCCAGGATTTTGAGCTCAAGACGCAGGAGCAGCTCATGTCGGCACGCGAGCTGAATCTGCGCAGCAAGGAATTGCTGACGGTCAGCCGACTGCGCATCGTCAAGGAAAATGCCGAGCGCGGCAAAGCGATGGGTCGGCTCAATCTCACCGACAAAGATGTCGCGCGCATCAGCCAGTGGATCGAGGATGATGCGGTCACGCAGGATATGTACATCGATCGGCTCAATCAGATGCTCGACATCGGACAGCAGGCCGACAAGGATGCTCTTGCCTCGGCCGGTCTGACCAGCGCCGGCCAGGAGCTGATGAACATCTGGAACGAAATGGATCGCGGGACGCTGAAGGATGATGAGGCCTTCACCGAAGCCGATAAAGCGGTGCGGCGCCGCAACGCGTCGATGGAAAAGGAACTGTAGGACAATGCCGCAGATTCATCGGCAGGTATTTGAATTCGGCCCGCGCATCGTCCCGCATCGCAAGAATGCGGCGGAGTGGATGATGTGGATCGTCCTGGCGCCGATCGCGTGGATTTGCAGCTTGTTTGTCGCGGAGTAACACTGCACGATGCGTAGCACAGGCTTCCAGCCTGTGGTCTTTGATTCACGGCCTGGAAGGCTGTGCCACGAAGCTGCAAATGCGATGGCCATTCAAGAAGCGTTTTGACTTTGAACATGGCGGGTAAGGAAAAGCACAATCTCGCGCCGCGGATCAGCAACCGCCGGGCGCTGCACCAGTTTCACATCGACGCGAAACTCGAGTGCGGCATCGTCCTGGTCGGCAGCGAAGTCAAATCGCTTCGCCAAGGTAAGGCGACGCTCCAGGATGCCTTCGCGCGAATCGAGAATGGTGAGCTGATGCTCCACAACGCCCACATCGACCCGTACGAAAAGGCATCGCTGGTAACCAATCACGAGCCCAAGCGCTCGCGCAAGCTGCTGGCCCATCGCCGCGAAATCGAGCGACTGGCCGGGGCGACCAGCCAGAAGGGCACCACGCTCATCCCCCTCGCGATCTATTTCAAGGAAGGCAAAGCCAAAGTCGAACTTGGCGTCGCCCGCGGCAAGCAGGAGCACGACAAGCGCGATGCCATCAAACGCAAAGAAATGGACCGCGAGATCCGCCGGGCGATGAGCCATCGGCAATAGACCTCGATGCCAGTCCACCGCCGAAGCGACGGGAACAGGCCGGGTTTCAACACGGGTGCGCGGTGCGGAAGCGATCCGGAGCCGATTGCGGCGGAATGCGAAATTGCGGGGCAACGCCTGTGCGTCGCCTGCCATCGATTCCTGTCTCATCATTCCGCCCTCTCATGATCCTTTCATGGATGAGAGGTTAAAGTATGCCTTCCGATCCAATTCGCAGGTGGAGGAGCCATGCGGTCAATTCTGCTCTCGGCGGTCGTTCTCATAGTCATTGCAGGACGCGGCGCGTTCGATTCAGCCCGCGCCGCCGCGCTGGCGTTTGATTCGGCTGCGGATCCGGCCTATGCGCCTTACTTTTCCAGCGCATTTTTGCCAAATGGAATTAACGGTGGGTACGGCTGGGGCAGCGGGTGGGAAGGCGCAGCAGGACCCAACAACCTCGATCTGAGGGTCGTAAGTACCGCGGGTTCTACAATCAACAGCCCTTATACATCGGGCGGATCAGTGTGGATCTTGCCGCTGTTTTCGGGGGACATGTGCTTTCGTCGTCTGGTGTGTGACGGTCGTCGCAGCCGCTGGACTGCTCGTTTACGTCTTCCACAATATTTCAGGATGAATTGGGATCGTCGGCGGCTTGCAGTTTCCATGATTGCCGAGTTCCTCATCTGTTGCGTCGGCCCGGAGTTGCAGCAGAACGGAGCTCCAAATTCCTTCCGGCGGCAAAATTTTCTTGAAAATTCCAGAATATTTACCTAACATTAGCGTTTGCATAATGTCTTATGATCGGTCTTGCCGCAAAGTGCTCGTAACTGGCGACTGAGGCGTTTATGGCAAATGAGGCAAGAGGCGTTGATCGCGGTCGAATGGCGCGGCGCGAGCCACGGAATGCAGGAAGTGTGGTCGCCCGTGCGCGTGGCGGCGATCTGGTCGGTGCTGCGCGAAAAAATCGAAAAAGTGATGCAAAACGATGCAAAATGATGCATTCACAGCTCGCCACGCATTCGCCCGGTGCGCTCCGGAATCCGCTTACTTCGTGCGCGGCTCTTCGCATGCAACATCCGCGAAAACGTCAAAAATGTTGCATTTGGTTGCATTTTGTTGCATCGAACGACATATTGGCGTGGTCGGCCGAAAAAACTCAAAAAGTGATGCAATATGATGCATTTTGATGCATGGCCGGCGCGCAACCCCCAAAATCAGGCGAATTTCGGGGGTTAGATTTCGAACGATGGATCGCGCGTGCATCAAAAAGTGATGCATGTGGCGCATGGTGATGCACGGAGTCGAATGGGGTGGTCCCTCGCCAAGTTCAGCCGCCCGGCTTGTCGGGCGCTTTCCTTGCTTTCGCGGCGTCGCAGGAGCGACGCCCTCCATAATCGAAGCGCAGGGTCCAAATGATCTTTCGACGTCATCAAAATGACTCCTATTTCCGTAACCGGCGGCTTTCGCTATCCTTGGGTTGCAAATGAGGTTCTTGAAAGCGGAAGGAGCCAAAGTGATCGTTTCGCGGTTTGGGCCGGTGGCCCTGGGTTTGGCCTTGTTATTGATTCTGGCCGGGCAGTCAGGTTGTTCGCGCATTCGCCCATCCGATGGCGGCGCGCAGGCGCGCTTCAAATCGCCTCGCCGGGTGGATGCGCGCGATGTGCAGGTGCCGGCCGGTTATCGCGTGCAGGTAGTCAGCGCCGGCTTGACCTTCCCAACCGGCGTCGCATTTGATGACCAAGGCCGGGCTTACGTGACAGAGTCGGGCTATTCTTATGGCGAAAAATGGCGACCGGCCCGTCTCGTGCGCATCGAGGACGATGGCAGCAAGACCATCATCGCCCAGTCCAACCCGACGCCGTGGAACAACGGCCCCTGGAACGGCGTGAGCTTTTATCAAGGCAGCTTTTATGTCGCCGAGGGCGGCGAGATGTATGGTGGCCGCATCCTGCGGATTCATATGGATGGGAAGATCGACGTCGTGATCGATCACTTGCCGAGCTTCGGCGACCATCACACAAACGGGCCGGTCATTGGCCCCGACGGGATGATTTATTTTGGCCAGGGGACCGCGACCAACTCCGGAATCGTCGGCGCGGACAACGCCAACCAGGGCTGGCTCAATCGCTTTCCCGAATTCCACGATATCCCGGCTCATGACGTCACCCTTCGCGGCGAGAATGTCACCTCGACCAATGCGCTGGACGTGAGCCAGGCGCAATTGACGCCGGTGAAAACGGGAGCGTATTCGGCCTATGGCGTGTGGACCTGGCGGGGCGAGGTGATTCCCGGGGCGGTGCCGTGCACCGGCGCGGTGATGAAGGCGCCGCTCGATGGAAAAGGTTTGGAAGTGGTGGCCTGGGGGCTTCGCAATCCATACGGATTGGCTTTCTCGCCCGATGGGCAGCTTTTTGCCACCGACAACAGCTATGACGTGCGCGGTGCGCGACCCATCTACGGCACCGGCGATCTGCTTTGGAAATTGAACGACGATGGCCGCTGGTATGGCTGGCCTGATTATTTCGCCGGCGAAGTCGTAAGCAATCGCGATCGATTCCAGGCGCCGGGGACGGCGGCGCCCAAGAAGCTGCTGGCGGTTGATCCCAATCCGCCGCCGCGGCCTGATGCCATCTTTCCGGTGCATTCGGCCGCGTGCGGACTCGATTTTTCGCACAGCCAGGATTTCGGTTATGTGAATCAGGCATTCGTCGCGGAGTTTGGGGATCTTGCGCCTTCGACCGGAAAAGTATTGGCTCCCGTAGGTTTTCAGATTGTGCGGGTGGATGTGAAGACCGGCGTGTCGCAGGTGTTTGCCGCCAATCGCGGACGAAAAATCGAGCCTGCGTCTAAAGAGCATGGCCGGGGACTCGAACGGCCCATCGCGGTGCGATTCGATCCGAGCGGCAAAGATTTGTACGTCGTCGATTTTGGCGTCATCACCGAGCGCGGCGGCAAGACCGATCCGCGCCCCAACACCGGCGTCTTGTGGCGCATCACCCGGGAGTCACGATGAATTACGGAATTTCAAAAATGCCGGGCCGGATGCGCGCGTTCGTTGCGATTGCTATCGCCAGCGCGATGTTGATCACGATCTTCTCAACGGGCTGCGCTTCATCGCGGCGCGACGCCCTTGTGGCCCGGCAGGTCAATGTTTCGAACCGGCAGCTCGAGATTGGCCAACGCGTTTTCATGGCCGAGTGCAACCAATGCCATCCCGGCGGAGCCGCGGGACTTGGGCCGGCGATTAATAACAAGCCAATCCCCGGCTTCGTTTTGCGGTTTCAGGTGCGCCATGGACTTGGAGCGATGCCGAAATTTGGTCATTCTCAGATCAGCTCCGAGGCGCTCAGTGATCTGGTGCTTTATGTGAAGACCCTTCGGCACGAGCCGATGCTGGTGGCGCGTCAATAAATAAAAAATTTACATGGGCAACAATGGGTTGGTCACGGAGATACATATCACCGTGCAGGCTCGGAGACATTTGCGGCCCATCCGACAGACTGGTGTTTGATGAGTGGCGGCTTAAGCGTCAAGAATCTGCACAAGCGATACGGGGATTTCGAAGCCGTGAGGGATGTAAGCTTCGAAGTGGCCGAGGGTGAAGTGTTTGGGCTATTGGGGCCCAACGGCGCCGGCAAAACGTCGACCGTTGAGTGCATCATCGGTCTCCGCGCCGCCGACGCCGGCTCGATATCGGTGTGCGGCATCGACGCGATCGCCCAGCCCCGGCAGGTTAAAGAACATATCGGCGTCGCCCTCCAATCCACCGCGCTGCAGGACAAAATCACGCCACGCGAAGCGCTGAATCTCTTTGGCTCCTTCTATCAAAAGCGTCACCCCGCTTCGGCATTGCTCGATCGCTTTTCGCTTAACGACAAGGCGGATGATTCGTTCAACGCGCTATCAGGCGGCCAGCGGCAACGGCTTGCACTGGCGCTGGCGTTTGTGAATGACCCGCGGGTGATTTTCCTCGATGAGCCGACCACCGGCCTGGATCCTCAATCGCGGCGCGATCTTCACTCGGCGATTCTCGATCTCAAGCACGACGGGCGGACAGTGCTGTTGACGACGCATTACATCGAAGAGGCGCACCAG
>JANWHF010000331.1 GCA_025450555.1 Tepidisphaeraceae bacterium
CGAAGCTTGCGTTACAAGTGCCCGCCATGGCCGATGCAAAGCACAAAATCGATCTCGATCAGGTCGCGCATGTCGCCAAGCTCGCCCGGCTTGCGCTGGACCAGGATCATCTTCGCAAGCTGGCGGCGCAGCTCGAATCGATCCTCGAATATGTCGCCAAAATCAGCGAAGTCGATGTCACCGGCGTCGAGCCGACGGCTCATGCTCTGCCGCTGCATAATGTCCTTCGCGAAGATGTGGTCGAGCCGAGCCTGCCGGTGGATAAAGTGCTTATGAATGCGCCCGACACCGATGGCCCGTTTTTCAAAGTGCCCAAAATCATCGGCGGCGACGAAGATTCCGCCGGCTGACCGCGAATTGATAACTCTGCAATCGCTCCAGATCATCAATACAGAATTGGTAAGTCATGCTCGCCTTTGACTCGCTTGTAGCCGCCCGTGACGCGATCCGCTCGAAGAAGATTTCCTCGGTCGAGTTGACCCGCCAGGCCTTGGCGCGGATCGAAATGCTCGAGCCGCAGATTCTGGCCTACAACAGCACCTATCCTGATCTTGCTCTCAAGCAGGCCGCCGAGGTGGATGCCGGCCGGCGCAGCGGTCCTCTCGCGGGAGTTCCGATCGCGCTGAAAGATAATCTCTGCACCACCTTCGGCACCACCACCTGCTCGTCCAAGATGCTGGAGAATTTCCGCGCGCCTTACGACGCGACGATCGTTCAAAAGCTCGAGCAGGCCGGCGCGGTCTTTCTCGGTAAAACGAACCTCGACGAATTTGCGATGGGCAGCTCGACGGAAAACAGCGCCTTCAAGACCACGCGCAATCCGTGGGACACGAGCCGCGTGCCCGGCGGCTCCTCCGGTGGAAGCGCGGCGGCGCTGGCCTCGGGAATGTGCTGCGCCTCGATCGGCTCCGACACCGGCGGCTCCATCCGCCAGCCGGCGGCACTGTGCGGCGTCGTCGGTCTCAAGCCCACCTATGGCCGGGTCAGTCGATATGGACTTGTCGCATTCGCCAGCTCACTCGATCAGATCGGTCCCTTCGGATGGAACGTGCCGGACGTCGCGCTTCTGTTGAATGTCATCGCCGGCCGCGATGCGCGCGACAGCACCTCGGTGCCGGCTGAGGTGCCCGATCATCTGGCGGAACTGGATCAGCCCATTAAAGGCCTGCGCATTGGAATCGCAAAGGAGTACACGCTCGAATCGGGGATGGATCCGCAGGTCAGCTCTGCCATCGATGCCGCTGTTAAGCAATACAGGTCTTTGGGCGCTGAATTGGTCGAAGTCTCGCTGCCGCATACGGAGTATGGCATCGCGGCCTATTACGTCATCGCGCCGTGCGAAGCCTCCAGCAATCTCGCGCGATACGACGGCGTTCACTTCGGCCATCGCACCAAGGAGCCGGTCAAGGACATCATCGAGTTGTTTTCCAAGAGCCGGGCCGAAGGATTCGGGCCGGAAGTCCAGCGGCGCATCATGATCGGAACGTATGCGCTCTCGAGCGGCTACTACGACGCCTATTACGTCCGTGCCCTGAAGATGCGCACGCTCATTCAGCGGGATTTCACGGAAGCTTTCGAGAAGTGCGACGTGATTCTCAGCCCGACCAGTCCCACGCCTGCTTTCAAAGCTGGTGAGAAGACCGCCGACCCGTTGCAGATGTACCTGTGCGACGTCTTCACCGTCACCTGCAACATCGCCGGGATCGCGGGAATCAGTTTGCCGTGCGGATTCACGACGGGGGATAAGCCGCTACCGATTGGGTTGCAGCTTCTGGGCCCGGCGTTCAGCGAACCTCGATTGCTGCGTGCGGCGCGCATGTACGAGCGCTCAACGGATTGGAGCAGCCGTCGTCCGAAGCTGGATTAGGCCGATTCCCCCGGTCCCTCATCAAGCTGAATCGTTTCCGGAGCGGGTTGCTGTCCCGCGCCCGCGCGCCGCGTGAAGCGCAAATTGGGCAACCGCAAAACTGCTTGTCGGATGCTCTGATCCCACTTAGTCCGCACCTTCAAAAGATCCGGATCATCCTCCATGAACCTCCGGTGCCGCGTCACATCCAGCTCATCGGTAGAATATGCAAGCAAATCGATCGGCGGACCCACCGTAACATTCGATTTCATCGTCGAATCCAGCGACAGCAGTGCATACTTGGCCGCTTCCTCAAGCGTCGTCTGATTGAAGCGGATGCCGCGGTCGAGGATCGGTCGGCCGTACTTGGTTTCGCCGATCTGAAGGTAAGGCGAATCTTCCGTCGCCTGTAACGGGTTGCCCTGCGGGTAGATCAGCATCAGGTCTGGCGCTTCGCCGCGGACTTGTCCGCCGAGGATGAAATTGACGTTGAAATTGTAATGATCGCGCTCCAGCGCCGCCCGGTCGAGGTCGGAAACACGCCGAATCTGTTCCCCGATAACTCGTGCCGCGTCATACAGCGATGGCGCGGCAGCCAGTCCCTTACCCTCCTCCCAGTCGCGCCTCAGCAACGTCAGGATCGACTGCGTCAGCGACAGGCTGCCGCTGGGCAGTAGCACGAACACGCGCTCGCCGGCCGCAATGAACGTGTGCATCTTGCGCGTGGTGTTGATCTGGTCGTACCCCGCGTTGGTTCGCGAGTCGGAGGCCATCACCAGGCCGAATTTAGTTACAATTCCCAGGCAATATGTCATTCGCAGTCATCTCCTAAACGCGCGACGCAAGGACAGCGAGATAGTTGTTTACCGCCGACGCGAAGCGGAGTCCTTATCCCTTTAGCCGCTCCACCTGTGGAGCGCGTCCAGTTCGTTTTCCGCGCAGACCTGCCTTTAAAGTGCAAATCCGCGCTGCTCGGCGCTCCCGAATCGCTCCCGTTATTGAACCCACTTGACGCGCCCCACAGGTGGGGCGGCTAAAGCGGAAAGGACGCCGTAGTGCGGCGGCGGCGAGCGTTAATATATCCGCGAAAGGAATAATACCGCCACGTCGCCCTTGCAACAGCATTGACATAGTGGGATGGAAAGGCGAATGCCGATCGAGGTGGACAAAGCGACGGCCGAGGAGCTGGACCGGCTTGCCGACAGCGCCTGGTCCTGGTTTGTCGTCAATACGCATCCGGTCACGGGGCTGACGCTGGATCGCGCTGCCAACGGTTCCCGCGGAAAGCAGCGCAACGTTGGATCTTTGGGCGGAACGGGTTTTTATCTTGGCCTGCTGCCCGTAGCGGTCGAACGCGGACGCATGGAAGAGAAAGCCGCGGCTCAGCGGGCGGAGCGCACAATGCGATTCGCGCTGGATTCCATCGATCACGTCGATGGGATCGTGCTCCATTTCGTGGACTGGACGACCGGCCGACGCGCGGGAAAGTCTGAATATTCGCTTCTGGATACTTCGATTTTCCTTCACGGCTGCATCGTCGCCGCCCAACGATTTGGTAGCGCAGTGGCCGCGCTGGCCGATGAACTGCTCGAACGCGTTCTATGGGAGAATCTAAAGATCAGTGATTCCCGCACTGGAAAATCAGTTCTGGCCTACGGATTCGACGGTGCGACCCGCCAGCTTCTCCGCGCCGGCGCGAATGTCCGATCGAGCGAAAACCTGATGCCCTGCGTCCTGGCCTGTGGCTCGCATGGCCATGCCATCGGCCCCTGGTGCTGGGAGAACATGGCGATCGTTTCCGATCTCCCGGCACGCATTCATGGCTGGACGCCACCTACTGAGGCGCGTGGCCTGCTCAACGCCCATCACGGCCTGTTCACTTCCTACTATGGCCTGGCATGGATGAACCTTGCCGGCCTTCATGATCCGGATGGCGTTGACCTGTGGGCCAATGCCCGTCGGGCCGCGATCTTCAATCGTGCTATTTGTCGAGAGGTTTTCTCAAAATCATTCTCCACCTATCGCCCCGCAAACGACGGCTGGTGGGGCCTGAGCGCCGGTGACAGTCCCGCCGGCTACGTTGTCCCCGATCCGCTCGTCGGAGATTGCAATGGCACCGTCTGGCCGACAGCCGCGGTCGCATCGTTTCCCTGGGCATCCGACCAACTCTCACAAGATCTCACCTCATGGAAGAACAGCCCCTGGTGGTCCCGCGTGCGCGGCCCCTATGGCCTCAGTTCCTTTTCCATCGACCGCAATTGGGTCGCACCCGAGCTTCTCTCCATCGACCTCGGCAGCTTCGCCATCAACTGGTGGAACGCGCGCAAGGGAGTGATTCATCATCTGTGGGCTTCGCATCCCCTCGCGCGAAAAGGATTGGAGAGCCTGCAATTCTCGAAGCCGCACTGATCCAGGATGCTTATTAACCCATTCGGACCGCGAAGATGAGCCGAGCGAGCTTCGGCAGGCGGTTGCCAACAGAAAGTGCCGCGATCTGGCATCTTGGGTCGATAGTGGTAGAAATTGGCTATCACTCGGGCCATTGGAAACAGGAGATCATCCATGAAGCGCATTTCCGGAGCCAAGGCTCCGCGATTCCGGCGGGGCGTGCTGATTGCGGTCGTTGCGGGGCTGACTGCGATCGCGGCGGCGGAGCAGGTCGTGGTTCACCAGGACGTGGACATTAAGAGCGACAAGAATCCGCTGGCTGACCCGGTGGAATCGGTGACGGCGAATACGCAGCTTCAGGTGCTCAGTCGCGATGGCGGATGGGTGCGCGTGAAGACGCCTGATGGCAAGGAAGGATTCGTATCGCAGGATGATCTGGCTTCCAACACCGACGTGACGGACCTGAGCGGAAGCGGAAACGTCAACGGCGTCAGCTCCGCAGCAGCGGGGCGCGGACTTCAGGATGACACCGAGCATTATGCCGGGCAAAAGCATCTTTCGACGGAAGGCGTCAATCTCATGATCCGCTGGGGCAACGAAGTGTCGGGTCGCGACCTTCGCGAATTCGCCAAGGCCGGGAATGTCGGGCCGCGGAAATATCGCAAATGAACAAGTCGATGCCGGCGCGTTGCAATGATGCGGCGCGATGAGTTTCCTCTTCAAACATGCCAATTACGGAACTGACATGAAACTGTTGACCCCTCGAAAGACTCTTTTGGCTGCCGGTTCGATGACCGCGGCAGCGCTGATTTTGTCGATGATTCCTTTCAATATGGGCGGCTGTTCCGCGACGAATCTCGATGTCGCCACGCTCGTTCAGGGCGGCGGAAAGCTGATCCAGACAGCGAGCATCACCGAAAAAGATGAGCCATCGCTGGGCGAAGCGGTGGCGATTCAGGTGACCAACCGATATCCGATTTCACGCGATAAGGCGCTGACGCGCTATGTGACGCTGGTGGGGCGGACGGTGGGAGCGGCTTCGACGATGCCGAACGTTAAATACTACTTTGCCGTGCTCGATACCGATCAGGTGAATGCCTTCTCCGGGCCGCACGGCTACATCATGATCACCCGCGGCGCGCTGCGGATGATGCATAACGAATCGGAGCTGGCCGGCGTGCTTGGGCACGAGATCGGCCACGTCTGCAAACATCATGGGCTCGATGCTGTCCATGCGGCCGGCACCGCCGAAGCCTTCAAGACGATGGCGCGAAGCGAACAGCATGCGGCCGTGTTCACGCAGGGCGCGGATAATCTCGGTGACATCATCCTCAACACCGGCTTCTCGCAGCCTCAGGAAGAGCAGGCTGATGAGCAGGGGGTCATCTTCATGACGGCGGCGGGCTACAACCCCGACGGATATCTGCACCTACTTCAGCGGATCCAGGCCGAGCAAGGCAGCGGCGGCCGCCCCTTCGGCACCCACCCCGGCATCAAGGATCGCGTGAAGCGCGTGAGCGATCAGATTGCACGCGCGGGAACGTCGGGAA
>JANWHF010000332.1 GCA_025450555.1 Tepidisphaeraceae bacterium
ATTCTGATCCGCACGCGCGTCAGCGAAATCCGCGAAACTGGCCGCAATGCGGCGGGCGTAAAGCTTATCCGCGTCGATGAAGGCGATAAGCTCGTCGCCATGGCCCGGGTGGATGCCGAGGAAACCCCTGAGGGTAAGAACGGCACGAGCGAAACGGAGCCGACCGATTCCGCATCGCCGGAGCCAGAGGGTGAGGCGGAATCTGAAGACGAGACTTCAGCGCCACCGCCTGCCGATGACTGATAACCCGTATCTACCCCGGTTAGTTAGCTAACCCGGGCGGTTCCAACTGTTGTCTACGCGGGATTCAGTCTGGGCTCTTGCGGAATGGGGTTGCGAAGTGGTTTTTTCCCGACTACAAACATGCCCCGACTTTGCTGCATGGAACCTGCACTGCGCAATCGCCTGACGTTCGGCCCCATGATGATCGCGGCGCTGTCGTTGTTGCTTTGGCTTGACGAGGCGATCGAAAAATGGACGCAAAACTGGCACTGGTTCACCCAAACCACGGGCGAATCCATTCCTCATGGCCTGCAGGGCGTTGGGCTCATCATTCTGCTGCTGATCGTCGCTCCGATTGCGACCACTGAAATCGCGATCTTGTTCACCGCGGAGCGCGTGCGCCCGTACCGCCTGATCACCACGATCGGATCGAGCGTGTTGGCGATTCACGCATTCCTCACGCAATTTGAATCGTTTCGTGTGATTGCCGCTTCGACGATGGCTTTCATCATCGTGTTTGTGATGATCGGCGCGGCTCTTCGCCGGGCGTGGGATCGCAGCACGCAGGATGCCATTGTTCGCATGGCTGGCACCGTGCTGGCGACGCTCTACCTCGGCGGGCTGGGATGGTTCATCATGGCCATCCGCGTGAAGCAGTCGCATCGCTTTTCCGGCAGCACCTTCATGGTGCTGATGATTCTGTTCGTGGTGAAAGCCACCGATATCGGCGCCTACTTTGGCGGGCGCGCCCTCGGCCGACATAAGCTCATCCCCTGGCTCAGCCCCGGTAAAACGTGGGAAGGTCTCGTTTGTGGCGTGCTCTTCTCGGGCCTCGTCGGCTCGATCATGTCACCCAAGCTCCCCGGCCATATGGGCATGCACCCTTGGAAAGGCTTTGTCTTTGGCGTCGTCATCGGTGCCATTGGTCAGGTGGGAGACTTGCTCGAAAGTCTGATGAAGCGCGATGCGGAAGTGAAAGACAGCGGCCGGCTGGTGCCGGGATTTGGCGGGGTGCTGGATATTATCGACAGCCCGCTGTTTGCCTCGCCTTTTGCTTATCTGCTATTCAGCTTGTTCGCGCGAATTCACTATTAGTTGCTTATTCGACCGTCACGCTCTTGGCTAAATTCCTCGGCTTATCGACATTGCAGCCGCGGATGACGGCAGCGTGGTACGCGAGCAACTGAAGTGGCACGACGCTCAGCATCGGCTGAAGCGATTCGTGCGCCTCGGGAATGTAGACCACGTGATCGCTATACCGGCGGATTTGGGTGTCGCCTTCGGTGGCGACGGCGATGATATGGCCGCCGCGGGCGCGGACTTCTTCGATGTTGCTGATAACTTTGTCATATTGCATGCCCTGCGTGGCGACGAACACCACCGGCATGCCTTCATTGATCAGCGCGATCGGGCCATGTTTCATCTCGGCCGCGGGCATGCCTTCGGCATGGATGTAGCTGATTTCCTTGAGCTTCAGCGCGCCTTCCAGCGCAATCGGATAGTGATAGCCGCGACCCAGGAACAGCCAATTCTCGCGCTCGCAGAACTTGGCGGCGATCGTCTTCACCAGTTCGCTCTGCTGCAACACTTTTTCAATCTGGTCGGGAATGGCACAAAGCCCTTCGATCAGTTCTTCGGTCTGCGCCTGCCCCATGAAGCGCCGCCGGCCGATGTACAGCGCCAGCATCGTCAGCACGGCGCACTGGCAAGTGAAAGCTTTTGTACTTGCGACCCCGATTTCAGGGCCGGCATGCAGATAGATGCCGCCGTCGGTTTCGCGGGCGATGGTCGAGCCAACGACGTTGATCACGCCTAAACCGGTCGCGCCCTTTTCCTTGCCTTCGCGAAGGGCTGCCAGCGTGTCGGCCGTCTCACCCGATTGGCTGATGGCGACGATCACTGTGCCTTCTTCGACGATCGGATTACGATAGCGAAATTCGCTGGCATACGTCGCTTCGGTGACGACTTTCGCAAGGTCTTCCATCAGATAGTCGCCTACGAGTGCCGCATGCCAGGCGGTTCCCTGGCCGGTGAGGATGTATCGATGGGCCTTGGCCAGTTCGCGGGCATGGTCTGCGATGCCGCCCAAAACGATCCGCCCCTCGCGCTGCTCGGCGCGGCCGCTCAGGCATCGCCGAATTGCGGCCGGCTGCTCGAAGATCTCCTTGAGCATGTAATGCTCGTAGTCGCCAAGCTCATATTCATCGAGCTTGTTTTCGAGCTGGCTGACGACCGGGCTGACTTCGATGTCGTCGGTTGTGCAGGTGCGGAAGTAGCCGGGCTTGAGCACGGCCATTTCATTGTCGTTCAGGTAGATGACCTGCGTCGTATGCTCGACGATAGCCGACGCATCGGAGGCCACCACATACTCATCCTTGCCGACGCCAATAATCAGCGGCGAACCCTTTCGCGCCACCACCAGCGTGTCCGGCTCCTCCTTGCAGATCACCGCGATGCCGTAGGTCCCTTCCACTTCATGCAACGCCGATTGCACCGCGCGCTGCAGGAGCGAAGCCCCCGCCGGCAGGTGATTCCGCTGTTGCAGCTCGTGATAGAGATCGCCAATCAGCACCGCCAGCACTTCGGTATCGGTCTGGCTCTTGAAGGTGTAGCCCTTTTCCGTGAGCAGCTTTTTCAGCACCGAGTAGTTTTCAATGATCCCGTTATGAACGAGGGCGATCCGCCCCGCGCCGTCGATATGCGGATGGGCGTTGGCTTCGGTCGGCGCGCCATGCGTCGCCCAGCGCGTGTGGGCCATGCCGATGTGCGATTCCGGGAGCGGCTGGCCGTCGCCGATGCTGCTTTCCAGCACCGAAATGCGCCCCACCGCCCGGCGGAGGTGCAGGCCGCCGGTCTGGTCGATCACGGCAATGCCGGCCGAGTCATACCCGCGATATTCCAGCCGCTTGAGCCCCTCAATCAGCAGCGGCTGGGCAATCTTCCGACCGACATAAGCGACAATTCCGCACATAAATCAAAGCCCTCGATAAACCTTCACTCTATCCTATCGGCTGAAGCGGGCAACACGCCCATAAAAGGCTCGCATTGACCCAGAATTGAGCTTTGGCTCATACGAGCAGCGCGTAGCGCATGTTTCAAGGGGTGGATCAGCTCGAGCGCGCCGCGGTGGGACGAAATGAGACAATGGGACAAGTTTTACATGTCCCACGAGCCTCTTCGCCCACAATTAACATTTCATAAGTCAAATAAATATAGGTAGTTACCGTAAATCACATAATGATGAGCTCGGTGGGACAAATGTCCCATTTGTCTCGTATTTATTCATATGAATATGTCCGTGGGCTTTTCGACCTGACTTGGAGGGCCGTCGCCATGATTTGCGGCAACCGCGTCGAAGGGCCAGCCGCGAGCGTCGTCGAAGAACTGGAACATCGCACTTCAGCGGTCAGGTCGGCCAGCGCGGTGGAGCAATGCAGTCCCACAACTCGCGCGCTTCGGGATTCGAAACCGACGGATCTCAAAGAGCTTCGCGGCATGATCGATGAATTGGAAACCAAGTTCGGCGACATGTTGCCGGGCGGGCGAGGCTGAAAGCAGCGGATGGTCGTCGTCAATCTTGCGGTGCGATTGTCGTCCGCGCCATTAGACGCGCCCGACTGGTGGGGCGCCTAAAGTGGGCAGGACCCCGCTTTGCGGCGGTGGGAATGTACCGCATGTCGCTCCATTGCCAGCCGCGCGGATGAAGCGTATATGCGATGATGAGTTGTCGTACGCGAGACCGCGCATGATTTTTTCAACGCCAACTGCTTACGCGCTTCGAGCCCTGGTCGAACTCACTGCGCGCGCGGGCAATGCGAGCATGATGCTCGATGAGCTTGCGGTCGGCACCGATCTTCCGCGGCAATTTGTGCGAAAGCTTTTTGCGAAGCTGGTGCGCGCTGGCATTTTGGTCAGCACAAAGGGCCGGAGCGGCGGCTTCCGCCTGGCGCGCCCGGCGCATGACATCTCGTTGATGCAGATTGTCAGCGCCATCGATGGAGAAGATGTTGCCTCCGGCTGCGCGCTAAAGCTCGGTCGATGCAGCGATGCCGAGCCTTGCGCGCAGCACGATCTGTACAAGCCCATCCGCCAGCGGCTGGTCGATTATCTTCAGACCACGACGCTGGCCGACCTGTCGGCTTCGCTCAAATCCAAGCCGGCGTGGCGTGAGCTTTGCGGGAAATCAGCATCCAAGGAGCACGCATGATGCAGATGGATTCTTCTCTTGCGGCTTCCACGCAGGCGAGCCTCGATTTGTCGGCTCCGCCGGCGGTGCAGAGCATTGCCGTCCGCAACTGGATTGCACAATGCGTCGAGCTGTGCAAACCTGACAATCTTTACTGGTGCGATGGAAGCGCAAACCAGCGCCAGGAACTTTACGATAGCGCGGTAAAGGAGGGCGTGCTGATTCGTCTCAATCAGCAGAAGCTGCCCAACTGCTATCTGCATCGCAGCAATCCCAATGATGTGGCCCGCACCGAGCAGCTCACCTTCATCTGCACGCCCAGCGAAGACATGGTGGGGCCGACCAACAACTGGATCGAAACCAAGGCCGCCTATGCGCGCTTGCGCGGGCTGTTCGACGGCTGCATGTCCGGGCGCACAATGTATGTGGTCCCATTTGTCATGGGTCCGATCGGCTGCCCGTTGGCCAAGGTCGGCGTTCAGCTCACCGATTCGATCTACGTCGCGCTGAGCATGAACATCATGACCCGCATGGGCGACGTGGCTTGGGAGACATTGGGCAAGAGCGATGAATTCACCCGCTGCCTGCATTCGCTGGGCGATGTGAATCCTGAGCGCCGCTACATCTGCCATTTCCCGCTCGATAACACCATCTGGAGCTTCGGCAGCGGATACGGAGGTAACGCGCTCCTGGGCAAGAAATCGATGGCTCTTCGCATCGCCAGCTTCCTGGGCTATCAGCAGGGTTGGATGGCCGAGCACATGCTGCTGCTGGGCGCGCTTGCGCCCAATGGCGAAAAGACCTATGTGGCGGCAGCCTTCCCCAGCGCCAGCGGCAAGACCAACTTCGCGATGATGACGCCGCCGCAAAAATATGTCCGCGAAGGCTGGAAAATCACCACCGTCGGCGACGACATCGTCTGGATGTGGGTCGATCACGACACCGGCCGGCTCCGCGCGGTGAACCCGGAAGCCGGCTACTTCGGCGTTCTGCCGGGCACCAACGAGCAGACCAATCCCACCGCGATGCGCATCATGGCGCACGATACCATCTACACCAACGTCGCGCTGCTGCCGGACGGCGATGTCTGGTGGGAAGGCAAAACGCCGACACCTCCTGCCAACTGCATCGACTGGACCGGCCAGCCCTGGACGCCGGACTGCGGCCGCAAGGCGGCACATCCCAACAGCCGATTCACCGCGCCCACCGCCAACAATCCCGCGCTCGACCCGGCCGCCAACGACCCGGCGGGCGTGCCTGTGTCGGCGATCGTCTTCGGCGGCCGGCGCACGCGGATCATCCCGCTGGTCTATCAGGCCTTCAACTGGAATCACGGCGTCTACGTCGGCGCGACCCTCAGCTCCGAAACCACCGCCGCCGCCACCGGACAAGTCGGCGTCGTTCGCCGCGATCCGATGGCGATGCTGCCGTTCATTGGCTACAACATTCGCGATTATCTCGTCCACTGGTTCCGCATGCGCAAGCGGATGAAAGACTGCCCGCGCATCTTCCACGTCAACTGGTTCCGCCGCGATGACCAGGGGCAATTCCTCTGGCCCGGGTTCGGCGAAAACATGCGCGTGCTGAAGTGGATCATCGACCGCTGTCATGGTCGGGCGTATGCGGTCGAGACGACGCTGGGATGGATGCCGCGCGCCCGGGACATCGATCTCGAAGGGCTCAACATCAATGTCGATCAACTCGAGGCGATCCAGACGGTGGAGAATAATTCAGTGAAGCTCGAGCTGCTCAGCCAGGAAGAACTGTTTCTGAAGCTGGCGGGCGATCTGCCCAAGGAAATGGTGTTTCAGCGGGAATTGCTGATCAGCCGGTTGTGAGTGCGCCAGGTGCTCTTGTGGAGACCTCGCATCTATTTGCGCCAAGAACGCCAAGGAAGCCAAGGCGCCAAGAAGAAAAGCCAAAAAACATTCTCTTGGCGTTCTTGGCCCCCTTGGCGTCCTTGGCGCAAATAGATTCGTAAGGAGTAAAGACCCCGAATTCGCGCCACTCCGGCTCCGATGGAATAATGAAGACTAAACCAAAACGCACGAATTGAATTTCCATCTTTGACGTTTCGAGTCTGACAGGACTAGCATCCCCGCCGGGCGTGGAGAAATGCAAGCCGACAATTAGCCGCGAGAACGTTCGCGGGAATTTGCGGCGGAATAGTCAAATAGTATACTAATCGGTCGTGGTGCGGCGATGGGGTTGATGTCGTAACGGAGTAGCAAAAATCAAAAGTTGATACTGAAGCCAGGTTTAGCCGCGACGCGATGGCGGAGCGCCTCTTCGCACCTGGAGAACGCGCACCGCAAGCGGTGGCGGCTGAACGAAGCAAACGGCGCTGATCGTAAAGGTGCTTGTCGTAAAGAGGATCGAAAGCTCACCTCCAGATTTCCGTGGAGCCAGTTATGGGTAAGGATTTGAAATTGCGGGCAAAGTGCGCGGTCGTTTTGACTGCGGCGCTGTTAGCTTTGGGTTGCAAGAAAAATAATCAGCAGGCGGCTGGCTTTGGCGCCATGCCGGCGCCGGCGGTCACTGTTACCACCGCAGTTGGGAAGGATGTGCCGTCGTACATTGATGAAATCGGCAAATGTGCCGCGTTTGAGAACGTGACCGTCATGCCGCTGGTCGGCGGGCAGGTGACGGAGATCAAATTCACCGACGGGCAGGATCTCAAGAAGGGCCAGCCGCTGTTCACGATCGATCCGCGCCCTTACAAGGCGCTGTGGGACGAGTCCGAGGCGACGCTCAAGAAAGACCAGGCGACGGCGGAAAACGCAAAAGCATTTGCGGATCGACAGCTCAAGGTATTCAAGCAGAATTCGATTTCGGCGCAGGATTACGACCAGGCGCGGTTCGCCTCCGATGCCGCCGCCGCCGCGGTCGTCGCCGACATGGCGGCGCGCGATGCGGCCAAGCTCAACTGGCAATATTGCTTCATCACGTCGCCCATCGATGGGCGCGCGGGGCAGCACCAGATCGATCCGGGAAATGTAGTGAAGGCGAACGAGGGTTCGATGCTGGTCATCCAGCGGATGGACCCGATCTATGCCGACTTCATCATCAGCGAAGGGCAGCTTGGCGCCGTCCGGGCCAACATGGCGCGCGGTACGCTCAAGACGCTGGTGAGCATTCCATCTGATACCAGCGAGCCGCGCGAGGGCAATCTGACCTTTTTGGATAGTGCCGTCGATGGCAGCGGCACGGTCAAGCTGCGCGCGACGCTGAAGAACGCCGATCGGCATTACTGGCCGGGCCAGTTCGTGAACATTCGCCTCGTATTGAACATCAAGAAAAATGCCGTGCTGGTGCCCAACGTGGCGACGCAGATCAGCCAGAAGGGGCCGTACGTTTACGTCATCAAGCCCGACCAGACTGCCGAGCTTCGGCCGGTGCAGCTTGGGCAGCGGCAAGGCGACATGGTCGTGGTCGAGCAGGGGCTCAAGGCCGGCGAAACGGTCGTCATCGATGGGCAGATGTCGATCATTCCCAAATTCAAAGTGCGCGTGATCGCGCCGGAGAAGCCGCAGGATGCGGCGATGCCGGTGCAGGCCAATTCGCAGGATGATTCCGAAGCCGATCAGGGAGGAAAGTCATGACCATTTCCGAGCCGTTTATTCGTCGGCCCGTCATGACGGTCCTGCTGACAGTGACGATCATCCTCTTTGGCGTGATCGCCTATCGGCAGCTTCCGGTCAACGATCTGCCGGCGGTCGATTACCCGGTCATTCAGGTGACGGTCGGCTATCCGGGCGCGAGCCCGCAGACGATGGCCAACAACGTCGCCACGCCGCTCGAACGCCAGTTCATGCAGATTTCCGGCATCGAGCTGATTACTTCCAAGAGCAGCCAGGGGTTCTGCAGCCTGGTGCTGCAATTTGGCTTGTCCAAGAGCCTCGACGCGGCGGCGACGGACGTGCAGACGGCCATCTCGCAGGCGCAAGGCAGCCTGCCGCTGGATCTTCCTGCGCCACCGGTTTTGGCCAAGACCAATCCCAACGATCAGCCGATCATGTACATCGCGCTGGTCAGCGATTCGGTTACCCAAGGCGCGCTATACGATTATGCCAACACGCAGGTCGGCCAGCGCATCAGCATTCTGCCGGGCGTCAGCCGGGTGCAGGTCTTTGGCACCAAGTCAGCCATTCGCATCAAGGTCAATCCGTCGGCTCTTGCGATTCGCGGCATCTCCATCGATGACCTGGCGGCGGCGGTGCAGTCGGGAACCAACTACCAGGGTGCGGGGCAATTCGATGGGCCGCAGAAGACGTTTCTGGTGCAGCCGCACGGGCAGCTTGAGACGGCCGACCAATATGCAAATTTAATCGTCGCCAACCGCAACGGAGCGCCGGTTTATCTGAAGGACGTATCACAGATCATCGACGGGGTTCAGGATGAGCGCGTGAACATGCGCTTCTGGGCGCGCGGCATAGGTGCGCCCTCGGCAACCGTTGTCGTGGCGGTCTACCGCCAGGCGGGAGTCAATGCGGTCGAGGTTTCAAAATCGGTTCACGATCTGGTGCCGATCATCAATGCGGAGCTGCCCAACTCCGTGAAGCTGATGCCGGCCTACGACCGCGCGGTCAGCATCGTTCACTCGATCAATGACGTGAAGGCGACGCTGTATATCGCGTTCATTCTGGTCGTGATCGTGATTTTCCTCTTCCTGGGGCGCGCCAAGGACACGCTGATCCCGGCGGTGGCGCTGCCGATGTCGATCCTGATCACCTTCCTGGTGATGTGGGCGCTGGACTATAGCCTGGACAACCTCTCGCTGATGGCGTTGACGCTGGCCATCGGGTTCCTCGTCGATGATGCGATCGTGTTTCTGGAAAACACGGTCCGACGAATGGAAGACGGCGAAGGCGCGCTGCAGGCAACCTTCAACAGCGCCAAGGAAATCAGTTTTACGATTTTGTCCATGACCCTTTCACTGGCGGCGGTGTTTTTGCCGCTGGTGCTGATGCCGGGGCTGATGGGGCGAATTTTCCGCGAATTTTCCATCACGATTATCGTTTCGATCATCGCATCCGGACTGGTGTCGCTGACACTCACACCATTGATGTGCTCGCGATTGCTGGGCCGGCGCGGACGCGGCGCGAAGAGAACGTTGATGGAGCGCGTGTCGGGCGCGATCGAGCATCGGGTGCTGTTGGTCTACGGGCGCTCGCTCACCTGGTTTTTGCGATACCGTTACGTTTCGCTGGTGATCTGGTTCGCGTGCATGGCAGGCACGATTTACTTCTTCATGATCCTGCCGACTTCATTCTTGCCCGTGGGGGATAGCGGATTTGTCTTTGGATTCATGAAGGGATTGGAAGGCTCCTCGCCACAGAAAATGCGCGAGTACCAGCGGGCCGGCGAAAAGGTGATGCAGGCCAACCCTGCCGTCGAGACGACCTTCTCGATGACCGGCCTTGGCCAATTCGTTGGATCCAACCAGGGCTTTTTGATCGCGTTCCTCACCGATCGCGATAAGCGCCTGCCAATCGACCAGGTCTCCATGCAATTGATGGGCGGGACGTCGAGCGTGCCCGGCATGTTCGCGGCATTTCAGCCGCAGCCGGTGCTCAAGATTGCGACCGGAGCCGCGGCGCTTCAGCAGGGGCGCTTCAGCTATTCGATCTCGGGCGTCAATCCAAACGAGGTGTACGAAACGGCAAATAAATTGGCCGCCAAGTTTCATGAATTTGACGGCTTCGCTTATCCGCCGCAGTCGGACTATTACGATCACACGCCGCAGTTGGATGTGGAGATCGATCGCAATCAGGCCTCCAGCTACGGCGTTTCGGTGTCGAAGATCGAGAATCTGCTGCGCAATGCCTATTCACAGAACTATCTGTATCTGATCAAGAAGCCCACGGACGAATATCAGGTGATCATGGAAGCCTCCGACGACGGCCGCGCCCGGCCCGAGGACCTTTCGCTGCTGTACGTGCGGAGTGATGATGGCCAGCGCCTCGTTCCCCTCAACTCCGTGGTTCACTGGAATTCGAGCCTGGGGCCGCAGGCGGTGAATCACATCAATCAGTTCGCCAGCGTCACCTTCTCGTTCGACATCAAGCCGGGCGTGCCAGTTAGCGCGGCGACCAATTTCATCGAAAAGGCCGCCAATGATGTTCTGCCGCTCACCGTTCGCGGCACGCTCCAGGGCGAGGCGCTGACGTTTAAAGAGACGATGTCGAGCCTGGTTATCCTGATGTTTCTGGCCGTTTTCATCATGTATGTGATTCTCGGCATCCTATATGAAAGCTATCTGCATCCGATCACGGTGCTCTCATCGCTGCCGGTGGCGCTGGTGGGTGGACTGGCGACGCTGTGGCTGTTTGGTGAAGAGGCTTCGCTGTTTGCCTTTGTGGGCCTGTTCATGCTGATGGGCATCGTGAAGAAGAACGGCATCATGATCGTCGATTTCGCCCTGCAGCGCGTGGCACATGGTGAAAGCGCTGAAAAAGCGATCCACGACGCCAGCATGGACCGCTTCCGCCCGATCATCATGACCACGCTTGCTGCGTTGATGGGCGCGCTCCCGATCGCACTGGGCTACGGTGAAGACGGCGGCACGCGACGGCCGCTCGGAATGGTGATCGTCGGCGGATTAATCGTGTCTCAGTTCATCACACTTTATATTACCCCGGTGATTTATCTGTTCCTGGAAGATTTGCAGGAGAAGGTGCTGGATCGCACGAGCTTCTTCCGGTCGAGTCGAGCGCATGCTCATGCGGAAGCGGTGCGGGCGCTACCGATTGAAGAGGGCGAGTTGGTCGCAGTGGGGGATGGGAACGGGAACAGTCATTGATTTTGGTGTGCATGGAGAGAAGGTTGCGCAAATTCGCCGTGCGCGCCAACCATATCGCTTGGCGGCTTCGCGCCAGTCAGAATAGAGGGGATGCAGGCGCGAAGCCGCAAGCGAATTTGAGCAGTTACCGGCGGCAGGGCGCCGAATGGTGATTGATCGATGCAAACGAAAAAAACCGCGACCACGATCTTTTTAGAATCGCGGTCGCGGTTTCGTTAGTTGAATCTTCGATATCAAATCAGAAAGACGATCTCTTCTATTGCTGATTCGGATTCTGCTGCCGGCGGGGCGCGGTCTTCTTGAGGGTCAGGGTGACCTCGTCGTTTTCGCCTTCCTTGATCTTCACGCGCTTGCGGGCGGTGCCGACGTCGGCTTTGCGGGCCGACAGGTTGTAATCGCCGACGGGAACATCGGTCAGCGTGCAGACGCCTTTCGCATCGGTCATGCCCTTGGCGACCGGAGGATTGCGGCGGCGGCCGGTCTGATTGCCCTTGTTGTTATCGCCATTACCGGCTTTTCCGTTCCCGGCATTTCCATTGTCGCCGGGGGCGGCATTCTGCTGCTGCGCCGGCTGTTGCTGCTGCCGACGCGGCTGACGGACCGTGATCTGCACGTTCGCATCTTCCACCGGCTTACCGTCTTCTCCCACCACCGTAACCTTGATGGTGCCTTTCTTGACCGTTTCCTTGGCCGAATCATCCGCCCGGGTGGAAGCGCTGAGGCACAAGACGCCGGCGCAGACGATGGCCATGGCCATAAATGACAGGACCTTCCGCATGATCAATATCTCCTCATTTCGGCCGCGCCGTCCCGCCGGACTTGGGCGGATTGAAGTGAATTCCGGGCAAGCCAAACCATTGATTATATCAATTGAATAACGGAATGTGGGCGCGAATATTGCGGGGGAAAGGGCGCATCGCGGGAGTAGCTCGCTATTTGCCGAGGTTAGCCGCGACGCGCCAGCGGAGCGCTTCTCTCAGCGCACGGAGAAGCGCTCCGCTTCGCGTCGGGGCAACCTGGGCAACCCATGTGCTGTTTAATGGGCGAGATCTGATAGCTCGCGCCACAACTCATCCAGATCCAAAGTCATGTGCGCGGTGGCCCATCCGCGGTTGGGGGCGTCGTATTCAATTTTAGAAATCTGGGCATGATCGAGCGCGTGGGTGATGGCCTGATCGATGCGGGGGTCCTGATGACTGGCGTCGCCGAGCGTGAGATGAGCGGTCAAGGGAAGGGCATTGATCTGCGCGCGAATCTGCGCGAGCGCGGCAACTTTCGCGGACCGGGCGGCTCGCAATAAGCCATTGGGTGATTGGCCCTGTGCTTGTCCATCCAGGGTTAAGCGCGTCCAGGCTGGCGCGATGGTCGGAATAGTTATCGCCGGACGCGTGGCGATGACGGCCGTTGCCGCGGCGCTGCCGCAGGGATTGGCCATGCGCGCATCGACCTGCTGGTGAAGGTGCTGCCAGTCGGCAGATGCTTTGGGTTTAGGAACCGATTTCCCGCGCTCCATCGCCCCTTTAAGGACCGGCCACAGATCATCCGGCGCCACGGCAAGCGTCAGGCGCACTTCCAAATTATCTCGAAACTCGACGGTGGTGACGGGCCGAGTATTCAGCCAGCCCCTCACGATTTCGGCCACTTCTTTGTTGTCGAGCGCATCAGCCAACGTTCGACGATCGTTCCAGGAGATGGGCTTGAGGCTCTCGATGATGCGATCGACCGCATCCTGCCGGGCGGCTTCAATCGCGCGCTGGCGGCTTTGGTCGCTCACCTGTTGCCAGGAAACTTGCGAAGGATCGGGGCGAAGTCGAGCGGCACTTCCGGGTGAGGTGCCGGTGCCTATTGCAGAAAAGGATCGGAGTTTCCAGCGCGCCACGCGTTCGCGAACGACATCTGGACCGATCGAAATTGCGCCCGGATGTTCGCGGGCCAATTTTTCCAAAGCATCGGCGACCGCGGTACCTTTGATCTCGAGTCGAATCTGCGCCGTCTGTGGATCGAGCCATCGCGGGCCACCGATCTGCCGCGCGCCGGCGAGGGCTTTATTGAGGGCATCGATGCCGCCGGTGCGATCGATCAGCATCTGAACGGTGATGTCCGGCTCGATGTGGGCCGCCAGCACTTCCTGACGGAGGTTGTCCATCGCATCGGATCGAGCGGCATCAACCTGGGGTGGAGCAGGGGCCTGGGCCAGAGATGAGTTCACCCATCCCCCCAGGGCCAGCAGAACGACCAGCACCCACCATGCATCGATCATGAACCGGCATTTATATCCGAACGCGCGGAATCTCCCACTACCCCAATGCGATCGCCCACACGTCCGGATGCCGGCCAGCACATCAAGTTGGACAGTGATGGGATGAGGGTGGTTAGGGAATTGGAAACGGGGATTGGAACTTGCGAAGTTATGAGACGCATACTCGCGCCGGTAACGCCGCTTGCGGCTTCGCGCAAGCGGGAGGTGTTTCCATGCGCGAAGCCGCAAGCGACGCAATGGAGGTTTTTCAATCCACAGCGTCCTCTCAACAATAAATCGGGTCCGAAACGTCATCCGTGAAAGTCCCACTTTTCTATGGATCGGCGCTGGAAGGAAACACTTCTCAACGCGTCCACTCCACCTAAAACGGAAATTTCGAGTGTTCTCAAGTCATGTATTTGAAATGCCTTGCGTTCATTTATGACATGACGAATTCTTGCCCCCCCCGCTAGAACCCCCTTGACCACCATGCGTAGTATGGAGAGTCGGTTCACGCCATGCGGCGCACTTGACAGGCCGTTGGACAGTTGCTCAAACTGCCGCCCCCCTCGATGGGCGAGGCATTATAAACGGCAAAATCGTCAAGCCCTGACGCCTCAAAGACGATAGGACCGACGCGGCAGCCCCAGCGGGGCGGCCCGCTTAATATGGCAAAGAACGGTAAAAATCTCGTCATCGTCGAATCGCCGGCCAAGGCCAAGACCATCAATAAATACCTTGGCGACAGCTATGTCGTGAAGGCGTCGATGGGGCACGTGCGCGATCTGCCTTCCAAGGGCATGGGCGTCGATCTCGAAACGTTCGAGCCGGAATATGAGATTCTCAAAGACCGCGGCAAAGTGGTCGGCGAACTCAAAAAACTGGCCAAGGAGAGCGAAGAAGTCTTTCTCGCAACCGACTTGGACCGTGAGGGCGAGGCGATTGCGTGGCATTTAAAGGAAGCCCTCGGCCTGCCGGATAAAAAGGTCCGCAGGGTGATCTTTAATGCCATCACCAAAACGGAAATCCAGAAGGCCTTCCGTAACCCGATGCAGATCGACCAGGCCCGCGTCAATGCGCAGCAGGCCCGGCGAATTCTCGACCGGATCGTGGGTTATGAAATTTCGCCGCTGCTGTGGCGCAAGGTCGCCCGAGGTTTGAGCGCAGGCCGGGTGCAGAGCGTTGCGGTTCGCCTGGTCGTCG
>JANWHF010000333.1 GCA_025450555.1 Tepidisphaeraceae bacterium
GCCTGCGGATTCACATCACACAACTTCATCTTCATTTTGCTCCGAGATAAGAATCAATCGTTTGGCGGAAAGCGTGAATGTGTTCAGGTGTGCTGCCGCAACAGGCGCCCAGGATGTTCACTCCACTTTCGAGCATCGGCACGACCCCCTCGGCCATCTGGGCCGGTGTCTGGTCGTACACCACCTTCATATTGACAAGTTTAGGCTGCCCCGCATTTGGCTGGGCCATGAGCGGCAGGGCGGTAACGGCTTTGTATCGTTCGATCGCCTCCTTGGCCCGATCCATATCCATTCTTGTTCCGCAGTTGAGCGCGACGATGTCGGCACCGTTTTCCGCCATGAACTCGGCCGCGCGCTCGGGATCGATTCCCATCATGGTACGAAACGTCGAGCCATCTAGTGTCACGTCATAAGCCATCGATCCGATGACACAGGCCGCTCCCGCTTTTTTGGCAGCGCATATCGCAAGCGCCAGTTCCTCAAGGGATGTCTGCGTCTCGATGATGATGGCATCGGCGCCGCCATCCACCAGCGCCTGCGCCTGCTCGTCGAATGCTTCGCGCACTTGCGCTTCAGTGAAGTCGCCGTAAGGCTCCATCAGGCCACCAAAGGGGCCGATGTCTCCAATGACGTATCCTTCGCGATCGCCAAATGCCCGCCGCGTAATTTCCACCGCGGCCTTATTGATCTCGACAACATTGTCCGCATTGCCATGGCGATTGAGCATGATGCGCGAGCCGCCAAACGTGTTGGTGAGAATGCAGTCCGATCCGGCCTCGGCATAGCGTCGCTGAATCGCCAGCACGCGATCGGGGTAAGTGATATTCCATTCTTCGCCGCAGCTTCCCTGTTCGAGGCCGGCAAGCATCAGTTGCGTGCCCATCGCGCCGTCGCCCAGCAAGGGCCGCTCTTTCAATGCTTGAAGTAAAGGCTTTTTCATGACAACGGTCTTTTGGCATCAATGATGAGCAGAGTGATACGATTCGGGAGGCCCCAGATAACTGGGTTTCAAGCCGCCGGTGTTGACGACGATTTTTTCCAGCACTATTGCGGGATCGACCATCCAGATTTTCAACGTGTGATAGCCGGCGCTGGCAAGCGTGTGATCCGATGTTGAGATGCGAACGCTATCCTTCACCGCCGTTTCCCAGTCGCGCTGCGAATTATGAGCCAAGGCGTCAATAACAACCGGCGGCTGATCATCAAAGGCGATCGCATACCGCAGCCCGCGCCCCGGGACAAAATCCAGCGTGGGACCAAGGATCGCCTGCACTTCGACCCTGCCGCCATGGTACAGATACATCTTGTATTCCAGGCATGGTGAATCCTTTGGCGGCAGAACGCTTGCCGCGGTCACAGGAAAAAGCGTCATTCCCGAAAGCGTGCGGCCATAATCGGCGATACGGTCCCAATGAGCGGAGCTGGCGTCAATCTTCTTTGTGTAATGCTCCGCTTCGATCGACACATATCCGTCATCTTCAGCAAAGCCATCGAGCGAATCGCGCGTGACATCGGCAGGGTTGATCTCCGCAACCTTGACCGCCACATCCTTTGCGCCCGGCCCATTCAATATGATCGTGCCTGAACCTATGCCTTTGGGCGCTTTGGCCCAGTCGATGGTCACCCAGAGTCGTTGATCCTTTTGGACTTCTCCCTTCGGCCTGCTGAGAAAAATCCAAGGCTCATTCGTCGAGGCCGCATACTCGAACGGTGTCTGCCCCTTATTGAAGATGTCGATGTAATGCCGCTCCTGATTGGGTGAATCAAATCGCGGAAGCACCGGCTGTTCGGTCGCGCCTGGCCATGCATCAGTCGATCCGTCGATCGCGATCCCCATCTGCGCAGCTTGTGGAACCTGCAATCGCGCCACACGCGGCATGCGATTCTGCCGGGGCTCCTGCCAATAGGTGTAGCCGATATGCGTCTGGTCCATGAAATGGTCCCAGCGCCCATTGGCAAACGTGTGATTGAAATAGGCCATCAAGTCGGCGTCTGCTTTGAACAGCGCTTCCGTTTGATCGGCAAAACCGTTGGCGCTCGCTCGCCCCTGTTGTGCATAGAGATGGTTCTTTGCGGCCGCGAGATAGAGTTCATTGACCTTCGCGCTGGCCTTGGCAGGAAAAAGGGCCAGCTCATAAAAGGCATCGCGCTGGTCGGCCGGAAGCTGGTCGTATATCGACTGCGCTTTGGCGACGACCGCTTTGTAATCGTCAACTGCGGAATCCGCTTCACCGTAATTCGTCACGCTGTAGGTCGTCGGATCCAGCAGTTCCGGCTTGCGCCTTCCATTGAACCGCGAATAAGCGGTCATGATGTCGGCAATCTCGCGCGCATGCTCTGGGCCAAACTGCTCCTGTGCCCAGAGCTGGGTGAATTCGCCGATGTTCTCGTGATTCCAGCGACCCGTATTCCACGCCAGATTCAGAAAATAATCGACCGGAAGCTCCACACCCTTGAAGTGGCCGACGTTGACGATCCAGATTCGGTCGGCGCCGTATGCCTTGGCCAGCGTCATCTGCTCGCACACCTTCGCAATCAGATTTGTATTAATCCACTTATAATTGCGCGGCCCACCGACGTAATCGAAATGGTAGTAAATCCCCGCGCCGCCAGTTCGTTTGCGCTCGGCTTCGGTGGGAAGGCGGCGAAGGTCGCCCCAGTTGTCATCGCTCCATAGCAGCGTCACATCATCCGGCACGCGCAGCCCGGCCTTGTAATAATCCTGCACCTCCTTGTACAGGCACCAAAGCTGCGGAACTTCTGTGGGATCGGGATTGATCTCCTCTGAGATCATCTTGCGCTGCACGCCGACGATTTTTTCCAGCAGCTCAATACTCTGGGGGACAGTTCCACCGGGAATCATCGGCGTATCGTTTGCCCCGCGCAATCCGATGGTAATAATACTTTCGTAATTCTTATTGCGCTTGATGCCTTCGCGCCAGAAAGACTCCAGCACATCCGGATGCGTGTAGTAATTCCAGCTTCCGAGCTTTCGCTGATACCGCCGATCCCATTCCTTCTGCGCCCGCAGCATCGGCTCCTGGTGCGAAGTGCCCATGACGATGCCGCATTCATCCGCAAGCTTCGGGTTTTCCGGATCGTCCTCATTGAAGGCGTTGTTCCACATCGCCGGCCAGAGGTAATTGCCCTTGAGCCGGAGGATCAGCTCGAAAATGTGCAGGTAAAACTCGTGGTTGTAATTCGCGACGCCGCCATTGGCGCCTTGAACATGAGCCTCGCCAAATTTTTCGCGCACCCAGTTGGAAAGATCGGGTGCTTCATCGTTGAGGAAAATGCCGCGGTATTTCACCGAAGGCTCTCCCTGCTGGAATTTCCCGGCTTTGACGAAAACCTCGTCATGATGCTGGGCCGGCACGTCCGCCCAGTAGTACCAGGGAGAGACGCCGATTTGCTCGGACAGATCGTAAATGCCGTAGATCGTGCCGCGCTTGTTGCTGCCGGCGATGACCAGCGCGCTTGATACACCTGGCATCGGGTCAGGCACCACCTGAAGAAAAAATGAATCCCACTTCCCCGCGATGGACGACAGATCGATCTTCCCGGCCTTGGCCAGCCGATCCAGCATCGGGCTTTTGCCAATCGTTCCGATGAGGATGACGTGGGAGCCAAGGCCTTTGTCGTCGGCCGTCAGCGATGCATCTTTGCCGCTGACGCGATGGATATCGGCCACCAGGTTTTTAGCGGCTCTCAACACGCCCGGATAATCGCCCGAATCGACAAAGAGGATCGCGACCGAATTGCCTTGGACGACAGGAAAACTTCCAGCCGACGGCTCAAATTCGGTATAGTGCGGCTGGCCCAGTGCGAAACATCGGCGCGGAGCGATCAGCACAAAAATCGCCCCGATGAAAACAACGGCCAATTTCGAGAGTTGCATGACCGGTTCCTCGATCCAGGCGGAGAAGAACTGTGTGAAAGACGGCCCAAAAGCCCATGCAGCGCCGATTGACGGTCGCTGGCAGCGCGATATAGTTCACGTCGCGAACAAATACGGACTATAACAGGCGCCCAAGCTTTGCGAAAGATCGACCTCAACGATTTTCAGGTGGCCACCAGCGAGACGGCCCGCGACATCAACCGTCGGATCGTTTTGAATCTCATTCGCAAGCACCAGCCCGTTTCGCGGGCCGAGCTTTCGCGACAATCGGGCCTTCAGCGCAGCACCGTTTCGGCCATCACTGAGGATCTTATATCCGAGCGCTGGGTGAAGGAGGGGGCGCTTGGGTTCTTGCCGCGCGGGCGCAAGCCGGTCCACTTGCATATCAACGAAGAGCGCGCGGGGATCATCGGCATTAACATTCGACCGTCCGGCACAACGCTCGCGCTGGCAGCACTCGATACGCGTTTTCTGGCGCGCGACACGATGCCCACCAGCGATAATCCGCAAGCTTTTTTGCGAGAATTGAATCGCCGCATCAGCAAGCTTCGAAAGTCGCATCCGCAGGTCAATTGCGAAGGTATCGGCATCGCACTGCCGGGACGCGTCGATCCCAAATCGGGTCGCTTGATCTTCGCCCCCAATCTCGGCTGGGATGCGGTCGATCTCAAAGAGCCCATCGAGCGAGCGACCGGTCTTCCCGTGCAGCTCGAAAACGCCGCCAATGCCTGCGCGCTGGCGGAATTGTGGAGCGGCCGACACGATGAGAGCGTACGCAATCTGGTGGCGGTGACCGTCTCCGAAGGCATCGGCGTTGGATTGATTCTCAATGGCCAACTGATCAGCGGCGCCAGCGGGCTGGCCGGTGAATTTGGCCATGTCACGCTCGACACAGATGGCCCACCATGCCAGTGCGGGAACCGTGGATGCTGGGAAGTGTGTGGTTCAAATTCGGCAGCCGTTCGTTATTATGCCCAGGCCCATTCAAGCGGCAAGACTTCTCGATTAGCATCCACCTTGGTGTTTGATGATCTGCTCCAACTCGCGCGGCGCGGCGATCCCAAGGCGAATGCCGCTCTCGATCGCATGGCCCATTTTTTGGGCGCGGGTCTGGCAATGCTCGTCGGCGGACTTGCTCCAGATGCAATCGTGGTGATCGGTGAAGTGACCGGCGCCTGGGATTCGGTGGGGCCGATCGTGGAACGGACCTTGAAGGAGCGTCTCGGCAGCCGCGCGGTGACACCGATTATTCCCTCCCGACCGGATCTGGAACTTCGTCTCCGCGGCACCATTACGCTTGTACTGCAGAAGCATTTTGGCGCGCCGTCTCTTGGGTAATGGGGTCAGTCAGTTTTTTGCTGTCCGACAAGGCATGAAGACAAAACAGATCAAGGCACGGAAACGTTCTGTCAAATCGAAACCGCATGCGGATGGTCGCTCCGAAACGTCGCGCATCCCCGCTTTTAAAAATGCAGCACTTTCCGCCGAGAAGCGCACAAAAGACCTTCTTTCGCGAATGACGTTGGAAGAAAAAGCCGCGCAGATGATGTGCGTCTGGCAGCAGAAGGCGCAAACGCTGGTGGACGCGCAAGGGAATTTCGACCCTGAAAAAGCGCGCTCCGCCTTCCGCGAAGGGCACGGCATCGGCCAGGTCGGTCGCCCCAGCGACGCCGCTGGCGGGCGAAATCCCCGGCAGACCGCGGAGTTGACCAACTCCATTCAGAGATTCTTTCTCGAGCATTCGCGGCTCGGCATTCCGGTGATCTTTCACGAGGAGTGCCTTCATGGACATGCCGCCCCCGATGCCACCAGCTTTCCACAACCCATCGGCCTCGGCGCGACCTTCAACCCGCAACTCGTCGAGGCACTGTTCACGATGACCGCCTATGAAGCGCGGATTCGAGGCACGCATCAGGCGCTGACACCGGTCGTTGATGTCGCCCGCGATCCGCGGTGGGGGCGCGTCGAGGAAACGTATGGCGAAGATCCGTATCTGGTCGCACAGTTGGGAATTGCCGCGGTTAAGGGTTTTCAAGGCGACGCTTCGTTCAAAGACAAAAGAAGAGTCATTGCCACGCTCAAACATTTTGTCGCGCATGGCCAGCCCGAATCCGGGATGAACTGTGCGCCGGCCAACGTCTCGATGCGCGTCCTGCGCGAAACTTTCCTCCGCCCCTTTCAGCGCGCCATCAAGGAAGCCGGCGCTATCAGCTTGATGGCTTCTTACAACGAAGTAGACGGCGTTCCATCGCATGCCAACCAATGGCTCCTGCGCGACGTGCTTCGCAAAGAGTGGGGCTTCAAAGGGTTTATTGTTTCCGATTATTACGCGATCTGGGAACTGGGCGATCGCCCCGATACGCATGGCCACTTCATTGCCGCTGATAAAAAAGAAGCCTGCCGGCTGGCGGTATTGGCGGGCGTGAATATCGAGCTGCCAGAGCCGGACTGTTATCTGCATCTGGTCGAGCTGGTGAAGAAGGGCGCTCTCAAGGAATCGCAACTGGATGATCTGGTCGAGCCGATGCTCTACTGGAAATTCCGGATGGGGCTTTTCGATGATCCGTATGTGGATCCGGATGAAGCGGAGCGAGTCGTCGGCTGCGATGCCCACCGCGAGCTCGCACTGGATGCCGCCCGGCAGACGATCACGTTGCTCAAAAATGA
>JANWHF010000334.1 GCA_025450555.1 Tepidisphaeraceae bacterium
CCATCAGCCTCCGCCGCACGTTCGGCTGGGATACTTTGCCAACCTCACTCACGCTCAGGCTGTTCTGGGTGTTTCGAGCGGCGAATTTGCCGCCGCGATTCGGCCATCCCGCTTGGAAACAAGAGTCTTCAACGCCGGTCCCTCGCTGATCGAAGCGGTCCTCGCAAATGAGATCGACATCGGATACGTCGGCCCCGGCCCCGCTCTCAATGCGAATGAGCGAACCTTTGGCCAGGGCATTCGCGTCGTCTCCGGCGCTGCCGCCAACGGTGTGTTGATCGTCGCGAGAGAAGGCTCCGACATTCGTCGGCCCTCCGATTTGAAAGGCAAGCGCATCGCCACCCCGCAGCTTGGAAACACGCAGGACATTTCCGCGCGCTATTTCCTCAGTCACACCATTGGTCAATCGAATTTGAATAATGTTCTGCCGATTCCCAACGCCGAGCAGGCCGGCATGATGAGCCGGGGACAGATCGACGCCGCCTGGGCGCCCGAGCCTTGGGCTTCGGTGCTCGTGTCGCAGGTTGGGGCACATGTCGTCGCGCCGGAGAAGGATCTCTGGCCAAGTGGGAAATTCGCCTTGACGCTGGTCATCACCACGCCGGACTTTCTCAAGAATCATCCGGAAGTGGTGAGCCAGATTCTGCGCGTGCATCACAACTGGACGCTTCGGCTCCAGCAATCGCCGGAGGCTTACGTGCCGCAGTTGAGCGACGCGCTGTTTACGCTCACCGGCAAGCGCTTGCGCGGGAATCTGCTGGCATCGGCAATCAAAAATGTAGCCTTCACCGATGACCCGATGCCCGACACGCTGCGTACGATGGCCGACTGGGCTTACGATCTGGATTTTGCGCGCCGGCCGCCGCGACTTGCGGGGTTGATCGATACACAATTGCTGGCGGCCGTCTCGCGGAGCGCGCCGCAAACGGATCGTCCGACCACTCAAACATCCTCGGCTTCCGCGCTGAATTGAAAGGTGGGCCATGCGAGCGAATTTGGTTTCCATCAAGGCCATCGAGCCGACGCCATCTGAGGATGATGCGCTTCCGCAACTGCATGCAGACCAACGTATCGCCAACGCCTCAGGCGATGGCTCATCCGGTCGCGGCCGACTTGTATTGAAAAATGTCAGCAAGAATTTCCCCGGCTCAACCGTTCATGCCCTGCGCGACGTGGATCTGGTCTGCGATCCCGGCGAATTTGTCGTCGTTGTCGGCCCCAGTGGCTGCGGCAAAAGCACGCTGCTCAACATGGCCGCGGGCATGATCAAACCCGACAACGGCACCGTTTCTCTCGATAACCAGCCGATCCGCGCGCCCGGCCCGGAGCGGGCGATGGTGTTTCAGGATCATGGCCTGTTTCCCTGGCTCACCGCGGCGCAGAACATCGAATTTGGCCTGAAAATGGCCGGCGTCCCGCGCAGTGATCGCGCGGCACGCGTCGATGCCGCACTCAAATTGGTCCATCTTGCCCCCAAGCGCGATCTGCTCATTCATGAACTCTCCGGCGGCATGCGGCAGCGCGTGGCCATAGCCCGCGCCCTCGTGATGGAGCCGGCGGTACTGCTGATGGATGAGCCTTTCGCGGCCCTCGATGCCCAGACGCGCACGCTGCTTCACGAGCAGCTTCAGGAATTGTGGGTGCGCACGCGCAAGACGATTTTGTTTGTTACGCATTCGGTGGGCGAAGCGGTGCGATTGGCCGATCGCATCATCGTGCTGCATGCCCATCCGGGGCGCATCCGCCGGGAGATTAAGGTGGATCTCGCGCATCCGCGAAACTTCGACAGCGCCGATATCACGCAGCTCGTCCGCACCGTTCGCAAAGAAATTGAAGATGAGGTTAACCGTGTCAATGCCGAGATGGCCGAAACCTACTGGAAGCCTCAAGCGCCTGGCGATCTGGGTGCTGATCCTGGCGTTATGGGAGACGGCATATAGGGTGATTGGCTGGAAGCCCTGGCTGTTTCCCGCGCCAAGCCACGTGCTCGATGCGCTGCTGGGGCTCATGAATATCCACACCGGGTTCGGCGAGCCGATCTCCGCGCATTGGCCGCGCGTGATCCTCGAGCCTGGACAGCATGTGCGGCTGCTCTCGCCCTGGTGGGGCAGCCCATTGATGAAAGCGATCCTCGTCAGCGGCGTTCGCCTGCTGGAAGGATTTGCCATCAGCGTCGCTTTGGGCGCGATCCTCGGCCTGCTCATGTGGCGCTTCATCGAACTCGATCGATTCCTTGGCCCGCTGCTCCTGGGATTGCAAACTCTCCCCAGCGTCTGCTGGGTGCCGCTGGCGATACTCACTTTGGGCATTAATGAATGGGGCATTCTGTTTGTCCTGATCATGGGTAGCTTTTCCGCCATCGCTTTGGTCCTGCGCGATGGCCTGCGCAACATTCCCCCGCTCTATCCGCGGGCCGGGATGATGATGGGCGCGCGCGGCTGGCGGCTCTACTACTACGTCCTGCTGCCGGCCTCCCTGCCCGCCCTGGCCAGCAGCCTGCGAACCGGCTTCTCCTTCGCCTGGCGATCGCTCATGGGCGCCGAGCTGATTTTCGTCGTCGATAAATGGCGCGGCCTGGGTTTTCTGCTGGAAGCCGGTCGCGAATTTTCCGATGTCGCGCAGGTGGTCGCGGTGATGATTGTGATGGTCGTCATCGGCATGCTTGCCGACCGCTGGCTGTTTGCCATCGTCCAGCGCCGGGTGCAAACCAGGTTTGGCCTGGCGACGTGACGACCAGCGAACCGCTTGCTCTTGACTCATCGCGGTTGCATGCAACGCCATGCAACAAAATGCAACGAAATGCAACATTTTTGGCATTTTGCCGGATGTTGCACCGGCCCTGAGCGATGTCGAAGGGTCGCCTAAAGAGCCGCGCACGAAGTAAGCGGTCTGCCCGCGCGATGGCGCGTGCGCACGCGAAACGAACGTCCCCGCTCGGTCCTTGCATCGCCCGCCGCGAGCGATTTCGAAGGGCATGCCCATAATGTCACAAAAGGATGCGCGCGGCGGGAAAATCGGTGACACTGTACGCGCCTGAATGCCGTAACTCATCCTCGCGGCGTATCTTACGAATTCAGAGGTATAGCTTCCGTGTGTGACTGTGACATAGTGTGACATTGGATATTCCGCACTCTGAAAGGCGTCGCTCCTGCGACGCCGCGAAGCGTAAAAGCGCCCGACAAGCAGGTTCGACAAGCTCACTGCAGGCCGGATGCCTAAAGAGGGCATTGAGGTCGCGCGCGGCGCGCGACACATGTGCGCCGCGCGCTGTTCGCCTACCATTGGTCGATTCCAATGCATTGAATGCGGATGGCTTACGCGCATCTGCGCAAGAGGTACCTGCCCATCGCGCTTGCCTAACCCGCCGCGTGTTGAACCCGCTTGCGACCGATCTCACTGCCTCTACTCCGATCGACATCAATACCTCCGTCGCGTGTGCAAAACCTCTGCAAGCCGTATACCATACATATAGCGAACAGACGATTTTGACGTTTTCTCTTGTTTCGCGCTGCTTGCACGACAGGCGTAAGCGGTGGCCGCAACGAGGGTAAAGCCGGGAGTGCTCCGATCAGGGAAATGAATCGCAACACCGCCTGCGCCGGCCCAAGCGCATCCTCAATCCGACAAAGAGTCGGGGAGATGTCCAGTTAACCCCGCAGTGTTGACATCAATGGGTCTGGTACATCGGGGTCAGGGGCAGGAAGAGACGTCTTGCGATCTGGATCGCTATGATTCAAACGATGGATCCACTTCTCAAACGCATCACGATCGACCCGTCAATTTGCCACGGAAAACCGTGCGTTCGCGGATTGCGATATCCGGTGGAAACGCTGTTGGAACTGCTCAGTTCCGGCATGACGGAGGAGCAAATCCTGGCGGATTACCCCGACCTCGAGCATGAAGACCTGTTGGCGGTCTACCCGTTCTCGGCGCAGCTTGCGCGCACGCGGCGGTTGCAACCGGTGGGGTGGTGAATTTCCTGATCGACGCACATTTGCCGCGCCGGATGGTTGGCTTGTCTCTGTGGATTGACATGGGAAGTAAACAGATCATGGTCGATAGTCGAGACATTGCCGCGGAAAGCAAGAAGGCCCGGTCGGACGCAATCGAGGCGCTCTACGCGACTTTCGCTCGATACAAGCTCAACGGCCCAGTCGATGGCTGCCCGCACTGCACATCGTCCGAAGATGATCGGCTTCTCAATTCAGATCCATTGCAGAAGCTGCCGCCGGCGAATCTCGAACGATTCGCTTTTAAGGCGGTGAGCACGCTTGGCACGCTGGAAGACTTCAAGCATTTCCTGCCGCGAATATTGGAGCTGGCGGCGCTTGGCGGGAACATCGGGCATACCCTTTTTGAAATCATCCTTGGGAAGCTCGACTACGCCGGCTGGACCCACTGGCCGCAGCGCGAGGGGCAGGCAATTCGCGATTACCTTTCAGCCCTGTGGCAGCATCAGCTTTGCCATTACCCGGCACCCGTGGACGCAGACGACTGCCTGTGCGGCATCGGCAACTGCGAGAGCGATCTACGCCCTTATCTGCAAATCTGGCAACGGGAAAACGGGGCGGCGTCGCTGAACCACCTTACGGACTTCATCGGCCACAACGCGCGGCACCTGCTCAAGGAGAAGCGGCTGGGCAATGCCTTCTGGGAGGAGCGCGAGCCGCAAGCGCGGCAGGTGATCGAATGGCTGTTAAATGCGGCCATGACCAAAAAACTCGAATCGGCTTTCTTCAATTGCAAGGACGCAACGCTGGCCGAGAAACTCTCGACTGCCGCGGATCAACTGGCCTGGGTGCATAATCGGATGGCATAATTGAGACACGTCCCTGTACGGATGGTATAATTGAAGCAATGGATTCACTTCTCAAGCGCATCACGATCGACCCGTCGATCTGCCACGGAAAGCCGTGTATTCGCGGATTGCGATATCCGGTGGAAACGCTGTTGGAGCTGCTCAGTTCCGGCATGACGGAGGGGCAAATTCTGGCGGATTACCCAGACCTCGAGCATGAGGATCTATTGGCGGTCTTCGCGTTCGCGGCGCAGCTTGCGCGCACGCGGCGGTTGCAACCGGTGGCGTTGTGAATTTCCTGATCGACGCACATTTGCCGCGTCGGATGGTTGATTGGCTTGTCTCTGCTGGCTGCGACGCCATTCATACACTGGATTTGCCTCACGGAAATCGTACATCGGACGATGAATTAACCAGCCTCGCTGACCGCGAGGATAGGGCTCTGATAACGAAGGATGCCGACTTCGTTGATTCGCATATGCTTCAAGGGCGCCCGGGCAAACTCCTGCTCGTCTCCACTGGGAACATCAGTAATGCGGGGTTAGAGTTGCTGCTCAAACCCCTGATCCCGTTGATTATCGAGGAATTCAAGGCCCACTCGTTCCTCGAGCTGGGTCGCACTGATTTAATTGTTCGCGGGTGAGAGGAAAATGCGGTCGAGCATAAATGCGCGGCGCTTTGGCTCGGGTGTTTTGCGTATGCCCGCCTCAATCATTATCGCTATCGCGTGATCACTGCTCCCTCTGCGGCCTTTCCCACGGCACTCCTCCCGCCTGTTGAATGTGCGCCTGCAAAATCCGGGACATTTCATTGCGAACGCGTGGCTCAGATTTGATGAGATTGTGCTCTTCGCGCGGGTCTTCTTTGAGGTTGTAAAGTTCCAGCGGTGAGAACGGCGTGTTCTGGAGCAGCTTCCAGTCGCCGCGGCGGAGGGCGTGGCTGGCCAGGCCGAGGTATTGGGGGCCGCCTTCGCGACGGACGAAATAGAGCTCGCGCGGGGTGGCGACTTCCTGGGCCTTTCCGGTCAGCACGGGAATGAGACTGATGGCATCGATGTCTGAAGGCGCGGTTGTGCCGGCGGCCTGGCAGATGCTGGCCATGATGTCCATATGGGCGGCGACGGCTTCGCTGCGCGAGCCGGGTTTGATGTGGCCGGGCCAGAGGGCGGCCATGGGGACGCGCAGGCCGCCTTCGTACATCGTGCCCTTGGTGCCGCGATAGGGTCCGACGGAAGCGCCGGCATCCACCTGGCCGCCGTTGTCGCTGGTGAAAAAGACCAGCGTGTTTTGCTCAAGGCCTGATTCTTTGAGCGCGCCAAGGACCTGGCCGATGCCATCGTCGAGCTGCTCGAGCAGCGCCACCATCGCGGCGCGCTTCGGGCTCAGACCCGGCTCGCGTTGCTTCACCCTGTCGAGCCATTGCCTGGGCGGCTGGATCGGAACGTGCGGGGCATTGTATGCAAGGTACAAGAAAAATGGGTGCCCATCTTTGGCGGGTGCCTCGCGCTGGTGGATGTAGTCGATCGCCCATTGGGTGAAAATGTCGGTTGCGTGTCCCTTCGGATCGATCTCCTGATCGTTGAGGCGCATGTAATTGTGCCCCTGGCGACGGTGGGTGAGATAATCATCCATCATGTCGCCGAGGAATCCGTGGAAAAGGTCAAAGCCTTTGGCGTTGGGCGAGTTGTCGCTGTCCAAGCCCAGATTCCACTTACCGATGATCGCGGTGTGGTAGCCGACTTTGTGCAAAATCGCCGGGAGCAGCACGGCATCGTGCGAGAGATAAGCCCAGTTGTCCTTCGGATCGGTCCGCACCAGCCCCGGCACGCCGACGCCGTCGGGGTATTTGCCGCTGAGAATTGCCGCGCGCGAAGGCGAGCATACCGGGCAGTTGGCGTAGAAATCATCGAAGCGCATCCCCCGCGCGACGATGGAATCCATGTTGGGCGTCCGCAGATCTTTTGCGCCGTAGGAGGATAAGTCGCCGAAGCCCTGGTCGTCGGTGAGGATGAGGATGATGTTGGGATGGGATTGGGCTTCACTGAGTGCGGGGGAGACGAGAGCGGAGAGAACGGGGGTCATGAGCGTGAGGAGGCGCAGGAAGGTGTGGGGGATCATGCAATTATCTTACCGATGTCTTGGTGAAGTACTGCAAGTTTGATGCGTGATTTGGGTCGGGGGGAAATTTCGCGAGGGGAGTTTCCCTGGACTGTACGCCTCCGTGTGCCGAGGGCGATTGGATACTCGCTTGCGCTTCGCGGACGAACCAGCGATCGGATTCGGCGCGTCCGTCCGCGAAGGCGCAAGCGACGTGGGCGGCGGGCGCGGCGAAGAATCCTTTTTCCGAACAATCTCGCAGGTCTTATGACCGCGACTTCACCCGACATTTTGATTCTTTCAAATTTGCTGCATACCCTCTTTCCAACGTGAGGCATGTTGCCCACGTGAACGTTTTCCCCGCCGGGTGCGGATTGCCCTGGCGAGAAGGAGTTTGCCATGTGTCACGTCTCCTGGGCGCATTGCCGCCCGCAGCACGGTTTTGATCCACGCGGTTCTCACGGACATCCCGGCCCCTGGGCCTGGGGAGGTTTCATGCCGCCATTTTCAGGCGACGAAGGTTTTGGCTCTGGTGGCGGATTTGGTGTGCGCCGACCCTTGCGCTTCCTGGCTCATAAGCTCGAGCTGGACGACAAGCAGGTGGTCTTGCTGGCGCGTATTCTCGATCAGCTCAAGACAGAGCGCGCGCAGGCTGCCGTCGACGATCGACGAGCGCTGGGCGAGTTTGCCGATGCCCTGGCCGGCGATGCGTTCGATACCACCAGGGCGGCCGCCGCGGGGGATCGAAGGGTCGAAAGCAACAAGCGTCTGCGCGAAACGCTGCTTCGCTCGTTGCAGGAGATTCATGCGATGCTCAATTCCGAGCAGCGCGCGCGGTTGGCGCATCTGATTCGGACGGGCGTGCTCGCGGTGTAACGCGTTTGCAATTTCCGAATTGGGTCGGGTGACCGGACGCATTCGGTTAGCCGCGATGCGCCAGCGGAGCGCTTCTCCGCGCGCCTGGAGAAAGCGCTCCGCTTCGCGTCGACGCTAACCTTTGCAGAAGAGGGATTCCCTTCAGTCTCACGCTTGTTTCTCCCGCTCGCATTTGGCGAGATATTCTTCCCAACCCAGCGGCGGGCCAAGCAGGTCCATCCCGTACATTTTGAAGAATTGGTGCATCTGGTTGATGTCCATCGCTTCGTGGAAGATGGGTTTGGTCTTGCCGTCGTATTTCGCGACTTCGCGGAAGAAATCTTCCATATTCCCGGCCGGCTGATACGTGTTGATGATCCGAGCCGGCTTGTCGCTGACGCAGCCCCAGACGTGGTTCACGTTGCGCGGGATGAAGGCGCTTTCGCCGGGGCGAAGGCGGAGCTTCTTTTTGTCGAGATGAATTTCACATTCGCCGTCGATGACATAGATCCATTCGTCCTGGTGGTAATGAAGATGGCGCGGGCCGCCGCCGCTGGCGTTGATCTCGAAGATGCACATCGCGCCATCGGTGTCTTTTGCTGAGACTTTGCAATCGTGCGGTTCGCCGGCCAGCTTGAGCTGCTGGCCGAATCGATCACTTCCCGCGGGCAGGCTGAAGCCGACGAACATCTCCTTGTCTGTCATTTTTCGTTTTCCTTTCAAATGCCGGATGGTTTTGTCGATCGTGCCGATCAAGCTTTTGCTTCGCGCGACGTTGGATTGCAGGACTTTCCGGTGCGATTCGAGGGCGGCAAGCTTCTGGAATTTCTTGTGTCCGAGGATCTGCGCGATGCGCTTCAGCTCCATTCCCAGCTCGCGATAAAACATGATTTGCTGGAGCGTCAGTAGCTGCGGCTGCTCGTAAAAGCGGTAGCCATTGGTTCCGTAGTAAGCGGGCTTGAGCAGTCCCGTTTCATCGTAGAAGTGAAGCGCACGAACGCTGACGCCGGACATGGCTGAGACTTGTTTGACGGTGTAGGCCATCGTTGATCCTGTTGGCATTGTCGGGAATGACGTAACGTGAGAGTCAAGGGGAATTTTATAAAAAGCAGAGAAAGCGTAGAAGCAGAAGGGAAGGAGCCGCGCACGGAAGTAAGCGGATTTGGGCGCGCTGCGCGAAGACAGCGAGGGCACGGGCGCTCGACAAAACCCGCTTACTGCGTGCGCGGCTCTTTCAATGCAGCGTTGAGCGCGGGGGCAATTTATTGCTTGGGTGGACGCGCCCGCGCGCTATTGCCACTTGAGATGATGGAGGAGGTAGATCACGCCGATGACGACGACCGGGATGACGGCGGCGGCGACGCCGAGACGCATGCCGCGCCAGCGGCTCTTCCAAGCCTGGGGCGCTTCGAGGCGATCCACGCGCCCGGTCACCTGCACGCCCTCGGGGTGATCGAGATCCTCCTTCATCGCCAGGGCGGATGGATAGCGATCGCCCGGATTGCGGGCCATCGCGTGAAGAATGATTTCTTCAACCTGTGGCGTGATCTCTTCATTGCGTCGCCGCGGGGCGACGGGGTCGCCGGTCAGGCGAGCATTCATGATCAGAAATGGATTGGCGCCTTCGAAGGGCACCGCGCCGGTCACCATTTCATAGAGAATCGCTCCGAGGCTGTAGATATCGGTGCGCGGGTCGCCGCGCTTGCCTTTGACCTGCTCGGGAGCCATGTAATCGGGCGTTCCCATGGCGGGGGTGAAGGCGCCAAAGGTCAGGCGTCGCATGCCTTCAAATTTGGCGATGCCAAAGTCCATGATGCGGATGCTGCCATCGTTGCAGATCATGATGTTTTCGGGCTTCAGATCGCGATGGACGACCTCGTGCGTATGCATGTAGTGCAGCGCTTCGCAGACGCGACTGGCGATGCGCAAAGCATCGTTAACCGGCATCGGCCGCATGCTGCGCATCAGATGACCCAGCGTCTGCCCCTCGAGATATTCCATCACCATGTAGGGCCGGCTCTGATCTTCCGGCGGCTCCTCGAGGCGAAGGACGTAAGGGTGATTGAGCACCTTGCCGATCTGCTGCTCGCGCTGGAAGCGCGAGTAAAAGCCGGGATCGCTCTCGAAGTGCATGAAAGGCACCTTGAGCGCAACGACGCGCTGCGTCTTCAGATCGATGGCTTTGAAAATCGAGGCCATGCCCGATCGGCTGATCTGGTCGGTGATCTGATAGCGGTTGTCGAGCGTCTGCCCAACGTCCAATTCTTGTCCCATGGCCGGCGGTTCCACTTTCTGATAGACGGTCAGGCCTCGATAGTAGCTGGGACGCTCGACGCTTTCGACGCGGATGATCTGGAGGGTCAAATTATCTTCGCCGCCGCGCTTCTCGGCCAGTTCGATCAGTTCCTGGCAGGCCTCATCGGGCGGGTGCTTGGTGACGATCTGATACAGCTCATTTTCGGTGATGTAACACCAGAGCCCATCGGTCGCCTGGATGATGTAATCGCCGGGCGAGACGACGACGTTCTGATAATCGATGCGGACGACCGGTTCCTGGCCGACGGTGCGGGTCAGCACCGAGCGGAATTGGCTGTTCATCGCGTCGGCGACGGTGATGAGGCCGAGCTTCAATTGCACGCCGGTGTAGGAATGATCGCTGGTGATGCGCCGAATCCGGCTGTCCTGGATCGCATAAACCCGGCAGTCGCCGACGTGGCCGATGTTGATTTCGTTATGGCGGAAGACGCTGATCGTGAGGGTCGTGAGCATGCGCCCTTCGATGCGCTGCTTCATGCCCTGGTCATAGACCGCGAGGTTGGCGGCATTGAACATCTGCCAGAGGAGCTGCCCGGGCGTGCAGCCACTTTTTGCGGCA
>JANWHF010000335.1 GCA_025450555.1 Tepidisphaeraceae bacterium
ACTCGCGCCACGCCCAGTCCGTTGTAGCCCACCCACGAATTTGGATATGCATCAATTACGGCTTGGAATACCGCCGCTGCCTCGTGAAAGCGCCGCTGCGCGAGAAGCGTCTCACCCCGCACCGCAAGTCCCTCAAGACTGGTAGGCCGGACCTCCAACAGCCTCGTGGCGATCGCATCGGCTTCGTTCATCCGGCCCATCTGCCGATAGACGTCGGCAAGGCCAGTCAGCGCTTCGGGCTGATCGGGCCGGATCGAAAGAGAACGCTCGAGCCACTGCTGCGCTTCGGGATATCGTCCAAGTCGCCGCAGCGCATTACCGAGAATAAACATCGCCTCGACATGGTTCGGGCGCAGCGCCACCGCTGCGCGGGCGCTGGCCAGCGCGTTTTCGATCTGGCCATTCTCAGCGTATACCAGTGCCAAATTGCTGTGAAAATCCGCTCCTCCCGGATGCAGCGCAATGGCGCGTTGAATAAATCCAATGGCCTCATCTCGTCGGCCCTGCTGGCTGCACGCCACGCCCAGCAAGTTCAGCGCGTCAGGATTATTAGGATAATCTCTGAGCACTTCCCGGTACGCTGCCTCGGCCTCGGCGAACCGCCCGTGGGTGTGATGTTCCAGGGCGCGTTGCATTGGGGTTGATGCGGAACTCATACAGAATTCCTTTGTTCCCAGGCGCGCTGTGCGATCGCATCACGAATGCGCACCATGACTGAAACCCAGTCGCCTCGCGCAGGCTGGCGAAAGAGGCGCATCGTCGGATACCAGGGTGAATCCTCACGATCCAGCAGCCAGCGCCAATCGGCCGAATGAGCGAGCATCGCAAAAGTCGGCTTACCCATTGCGCCGGCAAGGTGACAGACGCCGGTGTCCACCGAAATCACCAGATCGAGATTGGCGATCAAAGCGGCGGTGTCATCAAAATTGCGAATGTCGCGCGTGAGATCGACGAGTTCAAAACCTGCCGGCGCCGGCATTTTGGCCGCGTCACCAATCTGAAGGTTGAAGAACCGGACTCCCTTTAAATCAGCCAGCGGAGCGAATGCTCCGAGCGGTGCGGAGCGCTCGCGGTTGCGCGATTGCGTGGGAGAGCCTGCCCAGGCAATGCCGACATTAAGATCCCGTTTATGGGGCGCAATCGCCTTTGCCCACTGCTCCTGCAACGCGGGATCGGTCCGTACATAGGGCACATTGTGTGGAATAAATTCGAGCGTCGCGCCCAGCACATAGGCGGTGCTCATCAGCGGGCATTGATAATCAGCAGGCGGCAGCGCTGAACCGCGCGCTACGACCTGCGCGACGCCTGGCGTGCGGCTCAGAAGCGCCACCAGTCCCGGAGCGCATTCCAGGATCACTTTGGCTCCGCGCGCCGCGATCAATGGCGCAAATCGAACGAAATGAATGGTGTCGCCAAACCCCTGTTCCGCGTAGAGCAGGATCGTCTTTCCCGCGATATCGAAGCCGTCCCAGAGCGGCTCGCGAAACGCCCTCCGCTCCTGGGGAAACTTGAGCCAGCGCCATTCATATTCGCGAAAGCCGTCGAGCCCATCGCCAGTCAGCAACATGACAAAAGCCATGTTCCAATGGGCATCGCGATTGTCAGGCTGGAAAAACAGAGCGCGTTGGAAAGCGCGCCGTGCTTCAGCAATATCCCGACTGAAAAGATGTGCGGTGCCCAGATTGTTGTGCGCCTCGGCAAAATCGGGGCGAGCCTCCACCGCTTTTTTGAGGAACTCGATCGCCTGCTCGATATGGCCTTCGGTCAAATAGGCCTGGCCTACATTGTTGTAGGGTCCGGATTTGTCGGGCGCTATTTCGATCGATTTGTGAAATAACGGAAGTGCTTCATTGAAGCGCCCAAGCCGAACGAGCACCAGTGCTAATCCATTGAATCCCACCCAGGACTGCGGAAATCGCTGCATGAGTGATTGGAAAACCCCGCCGGCTTCCTCGAGCCGATTCTCATTCAACAGCGACTGCCCATTGGTCACCAGCGAATCATGAGCGGCGGACTGAAGCGACATTGCCTGCCGCATTCTTTCTTCGGCCTGGTCATTCCGCCCGGTCTGTCTCAGAAGATCTGTCAGCGCGCTCAGGACGTCCTGCTGATTGGATCTCGTGGCCAGCGACCGCTCAAACCAATGAATTGACTGATCCAGCCGACCCAGCGCCCGTAGCGCGTTTGCGAGAATGTTCATCGCCCCCGAGTAGTCAGTCCGAAGCGCAAGAGCCGACTGTGCAGCCGCAGCCGCCTGCTCGTATTGGCCCTGCTCGAGATAGACCATCGCCAGATTGCTATGAAATTCTGCCGCGCCCGGCTTAAGAGAGATGGACCGCGTGATGTATTGAACCGCCTGATCCTTACGACCCTGCTGGCTGCATGCCACACCCAGCAAATGCAGAACATCCGCCTCATCCTGCGAGCGCGTAAGGAGTTCGCGGTAAGCCGCCTCGGCTTCCGCGAGCCGACCGGCGTTATGAAGGTCCAGCGCTCGCTGGATCAATTGTGGATCTGCGCTCACACTTCAAACTTAAAGGCATTGGGAAAAGAAAACCAGCATTTCTGTCCGCGAAGCACGCCCGCGCGATCGTTTTTGAAGCACGATCATCCAGTCCTGTTTACCTTGTCGTCTGCGTTGGGTAGTCTGGCACTCAAGGCTTTTGCGAAGTTTTCCGCGCGACGCTTCGATAAGCCTTTAGAGCAGGAGACGCGATGCCCTCGGCTTCACCGTGTGCCCTTGTCATCTTCGGCGCCAGCGGCGACCTGGCCAAGCGAAAGCTCATTCCGGCCATTTATGAAATGGCCCGGGAAAAGCTGCTGCCGGATTCGTTTGTCCTGGTCGGCTATGCGCGCTCGCCGCTGACTGATCAGCAATACCGCCAGGAATGTCGCGAAGCCGTGCAGAAATTTGCCCGCACCCAACCGATTGATCCGGAAATCTGGAACCGCATCGAAAAAAATATCGGCTACGTGCAGGGCGATTATGGTTCAAACGACGGCCACGACCGTCTTTGCGCCTATCTCGACAAAGCCGACCGCGAAAAGGGCACCGCGGGCGATCGACTCTATTATCTTTCGACGCCGCCCAATACGTTCGAGCCGATCATCCGCAACCTTGGCGAGCATCACAAAAAGCAGCCGCGCGATGGCAAGGGCTGGACGCGCATCATCATCGAAAAACCCTTCGGCCGCGATCTGGCCAGCGCCCGTTCGCTCAATGCTCTTCTGCATGAATACTTCGCCGAGGAGCAGGTTTTCCGCATCGACCATTACCTGGGCAAGGAAACGGTCCAGAATCTGATGGTCATGCGGTTTGCGAATTCGATTTTCGAGCCACTCTGGAGCTACAAGTACATCGACCATGTCCAGATCACCGTCAGCGAGACGCTGGGCGTCGGGACGCGGGGCGGCTATTACGCCCAGAGCGGCGCCCTCCGCGACATGGTGCAGAATCACATGTTCCAGCTCATGGCGCTCGTTGCGATGGAGCCGCCCGCGGCGCTCGATGCCGTCAGCATCCGCGATGAAAAGGTGAAAGTCTTCAAGTCGATCCGCCCAATGCGCGCCGATCATGCCGACCAGTTTGCCATCCGCGGCCAGTATGGGCCGGGCCAGGCGGGCGATGTGAAAACTGGCGGGTATCTGAAGGAAAAGGATGTCCCGCCTGATTCCAAAACCGAAACCTTCGCGGCCCTTCGGCTGTTTATCGACAATTGGCGATGGAGCGGGATGCCATTTTATCTTCGGACGGGAAAATTCCTGACCGAGAAGCTCAGCGAAATCGTCGTACGCTTCCGATCACCGCCGCTGGCGCTGTTTCAAAAGCAATGCGACGCGCCGGTATATCCCAATGATTTGATCATCCGCGTGCAGCCGGACGAAGGCATGAGCTGGCGGCTCAACGCCAAAGTGCCCGGCGGGCAGATGACCGTTAAATCGGTCGCGCTCGATTTCTTCTACAAGACCGCCTTCAACATCGAGCCGCCCGAGGCTTACGAGCGGCTGATTTATGATGCCATGCTCGGCGACCAGACGCTCTTCATCCGCGGCGACGAAGCCGAAGCCGCCTGGTCGGTCATCGATCCCATCGAACAAGGCTGGATCGCCAGCCAGCGCACCCCCGAACCCTACGCCCCCGGCTCCTGGGGCCCCAAGCGCGCCATGGACCTGATCGAAATGGATGGACGGCGGTGGTTCCAGGGAAATAATGGAGACGCGGAACCGATCGTTGCGTGTTCGCTGTAGTTTTCGTCAACCCAGCGCTACAACATGCTCGATCATTTTTCCTTCGCAGATCTTTTCCGGTTCCGCACCGGGCTTGGTACGAAAGACCGATGAGCCATTCGTGTAGATCACGCCGCCATCGCGGAGGAGATCGAAAGACAGCACGCCGGTGGCGAGGGTATTCATTTGCCCATCCGGCGTTTTGCGCGTTAGTTTCCAGCTTGGTGGAACCAGCGCCGGCGCTTGACCATCGCGGGCGGCTTTCATGACTTTGTCGGCGTCGATGAACTTCCCCCACAGCATCATCTCCCGCTGTTGAATTGGCTCTTTAGGCGGGCCGCCGGCTGTAAGCAGGGGCTTGCGCGAAAACATGAGCGAAAAGAAATTGAGGAATGCGATGATCGCCCGCAGCAATCGATAGGGAAACAACACAATATCAAGGACCAGCTTCCCCGGATGAAGCCGGCCCGCGCTGGGCTGATAGGGGCGCTGGATGAAATAGAGCGATCCGTCGGCGGCCCATTTGGGTAGCAGATAATCGGTGCCGGTATCTTCCAGTAGCGTGGTCATCTCGCCGCTCTTGGTGTCAAGCTTTTGAATTGCAAATGGCCCCGTCTCGGCGACATGTCCGAGATGGTCGCGCCCGATGCCCGCCGACTGAAAAACCAGTGCATTCTCGTCGCCTGGAACCCAGGCGGGGGCTTGGTCGATGGAATCTCCTTCGGTGAGCTCGCGCACGCCTCGCCCGCTGGCTTCGAGCGTGGCGAGATTGGCCGACCAATCGTCCATCTTCAACGAAAGTGCGAGCATCCCGTTGCTGGCATTGCGCGAGAGGTCGGCAGCGCGAAAGCCGTTGCGGTGCAGGAGCCGCCGTTCCTGGTTTTCCCGGGTGTCGTAAACAAAAATCCCGCCGACGTTGTCGATGGTGATGCAATAGCTGATCTCGTGGGGCGCAGGTCCGGCCGCAAGTCCAGTCATCGCGATGCGACGCGCGGTGGGATCGGCACGTCTCGCGCCCCACATCATCGGCGCAAAGCCGGCGGCGTTTTGCTGTTTCCACTCATTGCGCTGCCGATCGCGCACGCCTCGATCGATCACGCTCTGCGCAAAAGGGCTTTCGATAAGCCTCGGCGGCTGATCGTCGCACTTGAGATAGAGCTTGTCCTGCGCCAGAAATGCCAGCCGCACGTCCATTTCAACGTCCCGCCTTTTTTAAAAAAGGGTCGAGCGGGGAGAATACTCCAACGAGCTCCAGACGAAAAGCGCCAAGGTTCTTCGCAGTCGTGACACAATAATGTGATTTGGCGCCTGTTCACTGAATCCGCCGCCCACGTCGCTTGCGCCTTCGCGACCCGGAGCGCTGAATCTGATCGCTGAACCGACCGCGAACGCGCAAGCGAGTATCAGACCTTTGATCGGCACCAACTCTCGCTACTTCCGCGAAAGGGAATCAAGAATCTTTACCCGTTGCTCCCGGCCTCTCCGCGTCGATCCTCCTACCGGCCTGTTCCTCCCTGATCTCCCGAACCTGCGGCTCGATCAATTGATGAAACGCCGACAACCCCGCAGCAATCCCGCCGCCTTTGGGCTTGATCTTGCGCCAATAAATCCAGCCGCGGCGTTCCATCCAGAGAAAGAGCCGGTCCAAGGCGAAAAACGCGATCACAATCGCAAGAAGGATTAAGGAGATCTCTAACCAGGAGGGCATTGCATTCTCGATCAAAACCCAGTCCGCTTGAACTGCTTTTCCAGATCGCGAAGGGAGAGACGCAGCGTGGTCGGCCGACCGTGCGGGCAGTTGCTTGATCGATCGACCAGTTCGCGACGGGCGAGCAAGGCTTCGATCTCCGGCGCAGTCAGCGGATCTCCGGCTTTCACCGCTGCTTTGCAGGCCATCATGTCGAGCACTTCGTGAAGCAGCTCTTCTTCGTGCATGTCGAGCAGTTCCTGCTCACCTCGCTCGAGAAGCTCGCGGACAAAGGCACCGGGCTCCAGCTTTTCTAAGAAAGACGGGAAGGAATGGACCGCGACCTGGCCGGGGCCGAATTCGTTGACCTCGATGCCCAGCTTGGCCAGCAGGGGCTGGACCTGTTCCAGCAGGCTGGCCTGGGTGGACGAGACATCGACGACCTCCGGCAGCAGTAGCCGTTGCGATTCGAGTGTGCCGCGATTGAGACGAGCGAGAAGATCTTCATAGACGATGCGTTCGTGCAGGGCGTGCTGATCGATGATCAGCATGCCATCGTCGCTTTGCACGACAAGGTAGCTGTTGTGAAGCTGGATCGCGGCCGAGGGAGGAAGAGCCGATTGCGCAGGTGCTGCGGGCGCGTATGAGGGTTCGCGCAGTGTTGGAGGTTCAATCGAAGGACGTGCGAGGATAGATGCAGGCGAAATCACCTGTGGCTGCGGAGATGGCGCAAACGCGCGTAGCGCAGGTTGCGGCGGCTGCGCCGGCGCGATCGGTGCAACAGCGGTTGGCGGCAGTTGCCGGAAGAATTCCGCCAGCTTCTCTCGCATTTCCAGCCGCGGGGCTTCATCGCGCGCATCGGATCGCATCGGAATGGCGGCGGGTGTCAAGTCGCTTCCCAGCAGTTGCTCGCGCACAGCCGAGTGAACCAGTCCATGAATCCGGCCGCTGTCGCGGAAGCGCACTTCGATCTTGGTGGGATGCACATTCACATCCACATCCTGCGGCGGCATTTCCAGCATCAGAATTGCCGCCGGGTATCGGCCCGGCTCAGTCAGCCCACGATAGGCTTCGCGCAACGCATGCTGCACAAACTTATCGCGGATGAACCGGCCATTGAGATAAAAATATTGATGCTTGGCCGTGGGGCGAGCCAGCTCGGGCAGGCCGATGATCCCGCGCAATCGCAGCTCCGCATCGCGCACATCCACCGCGAGCCGCTGCTCGCGAAATTCGTCCGGCCAGGCCGACAGCCAGCGCTCCTGATCACTTGCTGCAGGCAAATCGAGCGATGCGCGGCCATTGTGCGACAGCGAAAAATGAATCGATGGATAAGCCAGCGCGATGCGCAGCAGCGTCTCGGAAATATGGCCAAATTCCGTCGATGATCCTTTGATGAATCGTCTTCTCGCGGGCGTGTTGAAAAAGAGGTTCCGAACTTCGACTGTTGTGCCGACATTTCCGGCTGCGGCCTGGGCATCGCCAATCGCGCCGCCGCGGTTTTGAATTTCGTAGGCGCTGTCGCTTGCAGCGGTGCGGGACAAGATGCGGGCATGAGAGACCGCGCCGATGCTGGCCAATGCTTCGCCGCGAAAACCCATCGTCATGATGCGAAAGAGATCCTCGTCACTGACGAGCTTGCTGGTGGCATGGGATGCGAAGGCCAGGGGCAGATCGGCCGGCTCGATCCCGCCGCCGCTGTCGATCACGCGGATCAGCGCCCGGCCGCCGTCTTCGATCTCGACGATGATGTGATCCGCCCCGGCATCGATCGCATTTTCGACCAGCTCCTTCACGACCGCTGCCGGCCGCTCGATCACCTCGCCGGCGGCGATGCGATTGACCATCGAAGGCGGTAACTGCTGAATGCGACGAACTTCCACGCCGGCGATTATAGGGAAAGCGAGCCAGCGAACGAGCGAAGTCCTACGAAGCGAACGGGTTATCCACGTATTCTGAGCAGAACTCTGTCAAAATTCGGCGGCATGTTGAAATTTTCAGCACATGATCGAATTCCTGTTCGGTTTTAATGCAAGATCAGCTGCTTCGCCCCGAATCTCATGAGCTTGCGCGCATTTGACGAGGCTGGCTCGGCCTTTGCTCCC
>JANWHF010000336.1 GCA_025450555.1 Tepidisphaeraceae bacterium
CTACTGGATGATTGAGTGACGCGACCCAGAAACCCCCACCCTAGCCCTCCCCCGGAGTACCGGGAGAGGGAATGAGCTCCGCTGTCGCTGATCGTGTCACGCGCGCGTCTTGCGCTCATATTTCGCAGGCAACGGGCGCTGATCTTTCGTGGAGCGTCTTGCATGGGATAGTTCCTGGACGCGCCCGACAAAGGGGCGGCTAAAAGGGGCTGTTCCAAAGTTGTTGTGCTAATGGCGCTTGAATTCAGATTAGCATCCCGTCACCCAAAACGAAGTTCCACTCCAAATTTGCGAGCAGATTGTAACGCGAAGTTGCTTTCCTACAGCGCTGTCGATGCGGTATGGTTATGGGGAGAATCTTAAAACAGGAGAGCGATCATGGGACTTTGGGACAAGGTCGTGGCTCATCAACTGATCGACATCATTCAGTGGGTCGATGAAACCCGCGACACGATGGTCTGGCGGTTCCCGCGCTACGAAAACGAAATCAAGAATGGCGCGAAGCTGATCGTGCGCGAATCGCAGGTGGCGGCACTGGTGGCCGGCGGAAAACTGGCCGACGTGTACCAGCCCGGCACCTACACGCTCAGCACGCCCAATATGCCGATCCTCTCCGACCTGATGGGCTGGAAATACGGATTCGAAAGCCCGTTCAAGGCCGAGGTCTATTTCGTCAGCAGCAAAACCTTCACCGATCGCAAGTGGGGCACGAAAAACCCCATCATGCTTCGCGATTCGGAATTCGGCATGGTCCGCCTGCGGGCGTTCGGCACCTTCTCGGTGCGCATCAGCGATGCGGCCACTTTCCTCCGTCAGCTTGCGGGAACCAATAGCGCCTTTTCATTGGAAGAGCTGGACCAGCAGTTGCGCGACATGGTGACGGCCCGATTCTCCGATGTGCTGGGGTCGAGCAAGATTCCCGCGCTGGACCTGGCCGGGAATTATGGGCAGCTCGGGCAGTATGTCTCCACGCGCATAGAGACTGATTTCCAGACGTATGGCTTGCAGATCGTGAATTTCTACGTCGAGAACATTTCGCTTCCGCCGGAGGTGGAAGCGGCGATGGACAAGCGCACCAGCATGGGCGTGATCGGGAACATGGCCGCCTACACGCAGTTCCAGACGGCCAACGCGATCCCTGACGCCGCGCAGAATCCGGGCGGTTTAGCGGGAATCGGCGCGGGCATGGCGATGGGCGTGAACATGGCCAATGCGATGTCCCAGGGATTGCACGATCAGCAGACCGTCGCCCCGGCTGGCCCTCCGCCGCTCCAGAAGAAGACCAGCTATTACATCGCCATGAACGATCAGCAGGCCGGCCCGTTCGAGGTGTCGGCGCTGAATGACAAGGTTGCCGCCGGCTCATTGCGGCGCGAGACGCTGGTGTGGACGACGGGCATGCCGCAATGGACTGCGGCAGGGTCGGTTCCGGAACTTGCGAGTTTGTTTAAGGATGCGCCGCCCCCGTTGCCGCCGCGGGGATGAAGTCGATTGGTGTCAGATCACCACGCTTAGCGGGCGTGCTTGCACGCCGTGGGCCGCGCCTTTTGTTCTCGGCACCTACACCTACTTCTGCAGCATGCTGGAAGCGAATCGCAGCGCGCAACGGCTCGCAAGCGAGCCCGCTAAACGCGCGAAGCAGCGGGTATTATTAATTCTGCATTGGCGCGGGATTGAGCAGGTTCAGCAATTGCTCAAAATGGACGGGCTTGCGCAGGCAGGCCACCGGGCGATTCTTCAGCATGGAATCGAGCCGTTCGCAGTCGGCGCCGGTGATCAGGACCGGATAGAGACTGGGGTTCAACGCTTTCAGGCGGGCGATCAGGTCCAGCCCATTCATTCCAGGCAAATCGAGATCAACGACCGCGATTGAAGGAGCGGTGCGCCCTCGCATCATTCGCAGCGCTTCTTCTGCGGAAGCGGCCGCGGCGGTCAGGTAGCCGCAGCTTGCCAGAAGCATCGACAGCGCGCGGCGGGAGACGCCTTCGTCTTCAACAATCAAAACCGTTCCGCACGTGAGCTGCTTCGGGCTGGTTGAGCTGGCCATAATCATCTCAAAAGGTCTTTCGGCAAAACATATGCCGACTTCTGGAGAATCTGTACCGGCCGCGAGTTATGGGGCCTTCCGCCCCGCTTATTCCCGCGAATCGCAAAAAAGGGGGGGGCAAAGCATCGGCGATTGTGCAGCACGATGTTCCTAAGATCGCTGCAATGGGTTCCTTCATGCGCAAATAAGTCGATTATTCCCCCGCGGCATCTTCGGCTGGCGATTTGCATCGCCCCGCCTTATGCTCCGGCTCGAAGACGGGGCGGAGGCAGGGAAGGTCTGGTCATGGATGAGACGGGCAAAGTTATCATGGCTGCCAAACGCAATTCCTGGCGGGCCGATCATCGAGCCAGAGCGCACGAATCGGCCCATGCCGACCCCAATCTGACGGAGCAGACGACCATTCCTGCGGGCCTGCAATCGGTGCCGCACGGACCGGCGGCAATCGTTGCGGACCATACGCATCTTGCGCGCCTGGTTGAAGAGCTTCGATCGGATGGAACCTTCGCCTACGACAGCGAATTCATTGGCGAGCTGACCTATTTCCCCCGGCTGTGCCTGATTCAGGTCGCATCCCATGCGCGCATCGCGCTGATCGATCCGCTGGCCCAGATTGACCTGCGACCCTTCTGGGAACTGCTGGCGGACGCCACGGTGCAGAAGATCGTTCATGCCGGCGAGCAGGACCTGGAGCCGGTGAATCGTCACATCGGAAAGTCTGCGGCCAATGTCTTCGATACGCAGATCGCGGCCGGCTTTATCGGTCTCCCCTACCCGCTTTCATTGTCGAAGCTGGTCGGTGAAATGACTGGAGCAAAGCTGGGCAAAGGACTGACCTTCAGCCACTGGGATCAGCGGCCGCTTTCGGCGATTCAGCTTCGCTACGCGGCAGACGATGTGCGCTATCTGCCGGCGGCGTGGAATGCGATGCGCATGCGGCTGGAGTCGATGGGGCATCTGGAATACGCGAAAGAGGAATCGGAATTACTGTGCAGCAGCTCGGTCTACCGATTCGATCCGCAGACTCAGTTTTTGCGGATTCGTGGCGCATCCAGTTTGGCGCCGAGGAACCTGGCGGTGCTGCGCGAGTTGACCATCTGGCGGGATGTGACGTCGCGCGAAAATGATCTGCCGCCGCGAACGTTTGTCCGCGATGAGGTGTTGTTGGACCTGGCGCGCAATCCTGTCAAATCGGTTGACAAACTTACCCGGGTGCGCGGGCTGCCGCGGCCGGTGGAAAAAGATTTTGGACAAGTAATTGTCGATTTAACCGCTCGCGCCACGGCTCTGTCGGCGGCGGATTTACCCGAATCACCGCGCGAGGCGGAATTGAGCCCTCCGGAGAAATTCCAGTCTGATGCGCTATTCGCGGCAACGCAAAGCTACTGTGCCGGGCTGGGCATCGATCCGGCACTGGTGACTAGTCGGGCCGACTTTGGCGAGTTTTATCGATTTATCTCCGGCGGTGCGAAAGACTCGGCGCCGCGCCTGATGCAGGGGTGGCGTAAAGAAGCCGTGGGGGAACCAATCGCGGCGCTCTTTGCGGGTCAGTCGCAAATCGATTTGACCTGGAAAGACGGCGGCCTGCGTGCGAAGGCGCAATAGGTATTTACCGATTGAGCCGCAGCAGCGATTGGACTGCGGACTGGCTTTGCGTCACTTCAATTCGATAGCGATAGGTTTTTCGCCCTCCCGGCTCCAGATGATCGAGGATGCCGGCCGCGCGATCCGCCCATCGGCCGATCACGCTGCCGTTGGCCGGCTCGAGGGCGGCAACATATTCATGGGGGCCAAAATGCTGCCAGTTGGCGCAGCGCGGAAACTCCTTCACGTTGTAGTTGATTGAGAGCGCCAGGCCGAGCCGGCGGTTGACGATGGCGACGGTCGTCTGCCCGGAACGCTCGGCACGCGGATAAAGGTGCGCGACGGCCGAGTTGGGGCCCCGATGCGACTCCTGGGGGCCGGGCATCAGCTTGAAATTCACACCTTTCTTGAATCGCTCGACCGATTCGGGTGCATCGGTCGGCTCCAATCTCGGCGAATCAAAGCAAAGCTCGGCCCCGGCATCGAGCAGCGGATAGCCGAAGTTAATATGCAGCAGCCAGGCGTGCGGCACGCGGAGATTGCCGAGGTTTTGAAATTCGTCGGAAATTTCGATCGTGTTGCTGCCGAGCGTCGAAGCGATAGTTCGACGAAGTTCGACACAGGGATTGTAAAACGCGCCGTAGCGGATGGTGCCGGTGATCGACATGCGCGGATTGCCCGCGCGCGGGTCGGGCTGAATGACCGATTCGATCGACGCAGCCGAATTGGAATGGGGCCCATGCAGCCCCAGCACTTCGCCGTCATCTTCACCCGGCCCGCCGATGTTGAAAGGGCCGCAGCTTGTGAGCAGGCCGCCGGGAAAGCTCCGCAGCCAATCCATGCCGCGATCGAGCCCGCGCGTCGGGGCCGTCACACCTTTGTGCGTCAAAAAAGAGAGGCTGTGCTGATTGAAGAAAGCATGGTCGATGTCGAGGCCGCGGTCGGCCAGCACGCGATAACGTAATCCGCCGCCGGTGTTCACGCACAAGGCTCGCACGCCTCGCGCGGGCCCCGCGTCGAGCAAATACGATTCGATTCCACCGACCTGCGCGGTATGAATAAACTTCGTGGTCTCAAATGCATCGGCATTGACGGCGCTCGCGGCTCGGCGCGATCTGCGTGCGGATTTTGCCATGATCTGTCTTCCCTGATGAATCCTTCTCAAATCTCAAAGCTCTGCCCTTTGGCGATCAGTCCCGCGAATCCATCGGCCTTCGCATCGGGCAGCGGCCCATCGTTATAATGATAGAGCCAGGTTTTGGCGCGAATCTCCGGCGGCAGCGTTTTCAGTTCGGTGTAATGCGCATGCACGCCGCTCTTGATCTTGCCGGTCAGGTCGTAAGTTTCGCAATCCTGAAAAACCAAACGGGACCGCTGATAAAAATCCATCAGCAGATTCGGGCAGAACTGCGTGTCGGTGGTGAGGAAGCATTCCTGCCGAGGGCCGAGCGGGTCGATCAGCAATCCGTAGCTGGGGACGATTTCGTAGCCATCCATATAGTGGATGGTTTGGATGGGTTGATAGGTGCTGTCTCCAAATTCGAAATGCTCATTGCGACCGATGCGATGAACCGTGCTGAAAAAGCTGTCGAGCGTGAGCAGAATGCCCTGGTGCGAGGCCATTCCGCCCTTGAGGGAATTATGCCAGAGGGTATCGGACAGGCGCTCATTAATATAAAGATCGGGCTTGGGGCCGGGAGAGAAATAGCGGGAGAAACCCAGCCATTCGAGGCCCCCGATGTGGTCGGCGTGGCAATGGGAAATGTAGACAGCGTCAATGTCTTTGGCCGAAAGCCCCTGCTCGGCCAGTGAGAATCGGCAATCGCCGCCGCAGTCGATCAGCAGGCGCTTGCCGTGCGATTCAATGAGCATGTTGCTTTGCCAATGCTTCATCGTGAACGCGCCGCCCACGCCAAGGAATGTCAGTTTCGCCATTCGTCACCTGCTATAATAATCGCATGCCCATTTACGAATACACATGTCAGAAATGCAATAAGAAATTCGAGCAGCTTGTGCGCAGCATGTCGGACAACTCGAAATACAAATGCCCTGCTTGCGGTTCGGAGAAGACCGCCAAAGCGTTGAGCGTTTTTGCGGTCAGCACGGTAAGCGCCAAATCTTCGGGCGAAGCTCCGATGTGCGGGCGCTGCGGCGGGCCTCCCGGTTCCTGCGCGATGGATTGAGACAAATCATAAAAAGGAAAATGGCGGCTTTCCGAGAGGAAAAGCCGCCATTCCCGGGCTTACTCTGTATTGGCCCTACATCAAGAATCATTACGCGCCGCGGAGCAGCGTCAGTACGCTCTGTGGCGTCGAGTTGGCGGTGGATAAGACCGACGTGGTGGCCTGCACCAGAATTTGCGCGCGGGTCATGTTTGCGGTTTCCGCGGCAAAGTTGGTGTCCACGATACTGCTTTCGGCCGACGACACGTTCTCGTAGGCCACATTCAAGCTGCTGATCGTGGATCCCACGGTGAAATCCTGAAACGCGCCCAGGCGGCCGCGAAGGCTCGAGACCTGGTTAATCGCGTAATTCACAATTTGCTGGGCGGTATCGAGGCTTGCACTGGTGAGCTCATTAGCGCCGCCGCTTCCCAGCGTTGACAGGAAGCCGAGCGCCCCATTGCCCAGGTCATAGGTCGAAACCGATTGGATGCCCATGCTGACCTTGTTGGTTTCGTTCACCTCCGAGCCAAGCTGGAAGTCGGCGCCGCCGCCGGTGATACCAAAGGTCTTGCTCTTGCCGGCATTCAACTGCGACGAGAGCGTGAAGGTCACATCCAGGTTGGAGGTTCGGTAGGTGACATCCAGCCCGGCGGCCTGCGCCTGCGCACCGTTGACCAGAACGGTGGCGTCCTTTCCAAAATCCTTTCCGCTCACGCCGCCGGTAACAGCGAACGTTCCGGAAATCGTCTTGACGCTGGTGAAGTTGGCTGAGCCGAAGTTGGACGCTTTGAAGACCAGAGCGGTGCCGTTGGCCGAGGCAGTGACGCCGGTGGTCGATTTGACCGCATTGACTGCCGCTACGATCGACGAAAGCGTCGAGCTACCGGCGAAGCTGAGCTGCTGGGTTCCAGCGTTGCCGGAGACTTCCAGCGTGATGGCGCTTGCGCCAATGTAATCTTTGCCTGCTGCAGCGGTGCCGGTGAAATTCAGTTGGCCCTGGGTGGCGCTATTGGTGACCTGAACGACAACAGCCTCAGGCTTGTTGGCGGGCAGATTGGCCGAATTGACCTGGATCGCCGAGAAAGCGCTGGCCGCCGTGCCGCTGGTTGTGTAATCGAGCGTGCCGTCCAGCAGTTTCTTGTTGGCGAATGTGGTGGTGCCGGAGATGCGGTTGATGGTGCTGAGGATCGAGTCAACCTGAAGCTGGTTGGCCGCGATTTCGTCGGGGCTCAGCGCCCCGCTGTTGGCCGACTGATTGACCAGCCCATCGAGCTGGTTGAGGAGGTTGCTGACTTCATTCAGGCCACCTTCCGCAGTGCCGACCATGTTGTTGGCGCGGTTGGCGTTGTCGATGGCCTGGTTGATGCCGGTCTGCTCGGCCTTGAGCGATTCGCTGGCGATGAGGCCTGCCGGATCGTCCTTGGCCGTGTTGATCTTCAAGCCGGTGCTCAATCGCTCCAAGCTCATCGACAGCGATTTTTGGTTCTTGCTAAGGCTGTTGAGGGCCTGAAGGGACTGGATATTGGTATTAATGACACTCATGTATCCTCCGTGACGCGAGCTCGATATCGAGCATCGCTAAGCAACGGGTGTCCGTACCCGTCGTGGGAACCTGGGGCTTATTTAGCCGCGTTCATCTAACGCGGCCCGCCATCCCGACGGGCTAATCCTGGCCCGAGGGTGAACGACGTACATGAAATCAGAGAGATGGGCTGGTGCTCCGACCAGCACAAGCAGGTGTGAAACGGTTGGCAGACCTCCTTGTTTTGTAACTCAGCGGCAGGGTCCGTCCTGCCACCCCCGGATCGCCGAAGCGCTCCGTTAGTTTCCGCCTCCATGTTCGGATGATTGATCGCGCAAACTTGAACAACCCCAGATGCAGTTCTTGCGCCGCAAAAGTTACCGATAATAACGCCCGCCGGGCGATATTCCGGGGCAATGGCGGGTTTCCAACGCAATACTGTCGTTTTAGCGATGAAGACGCGAAGACGGGAATCTACGTTCATTTTTGAGCGCAACTATTGCGCCAAAGAGAGAAGAGGTGGATATACCAAGTTTAGTGGGCTCGCTTGCGAGCCGTTGCGCACTGCCATGAATGGCGCGGTCAACGGCTCGCAAGCGAGGATCGCTAAACGTGCGCAATGAAACGAACCGTCTGATCGATGAAAGACTGTCGCGTTCGGGGGTGCCAAATCACCCTCCCCCGCTGCCCACCATGTCCGCCTGGGGTTGGGTCATGCGCTTCGCGTCCATCGCCTTTTTCAGTTCCGCTGGATCCAGGATTTTTCGCTCGGCCGCGACCTGCCGGACTGTCTTCCCCGTCTTGAAGCTTTCCTTGGCAATATCTGCCGCCTGGTCATAACCGATGAGCGGCGCGAGGCTCGTACACATCGCCAGGCTCTGCTCGACCAGCGATTCGCACCGCTCGCGATTGGCTGCAATCCCGCTCACGCACCGGTCGGCAAAGACGTGGGCCGCCCTGCCGAGTAGCTCAATCGACTGCAGCAGGTTGTAAGCCATCACTGGCATCATGACATTCAGCTCGAAGCTGCTTCCCAGGCCGCTGCCGGCAAAGGCGATGGTCGCATCATTGCCGACCACCTGCGAGCAAACCTGAAGCACCATCTCGCTCATCACCGGGTTCACCTTACCCGGCATAATCGAGCTGCCCGGCTGGGTGGAGGGGATGCTGATCTCGCCGATGCCGCAGCGCGGGCCGCTGGCCAACCAGCGAATATCGTTGGCGATCTTGGTCAGACTGATGGCGATCGTCTTCAAGAAGCCGCTGCATTCGACAACGCCATCCTTGGCCGCCTGCGCCTCGAAATGATTGGCGGCTTCGACAAATTCGATCCCCGACCTGTGCGCGATGACGGCAATCGCCTGCTTGGCATAATCGGGATGAGAATTGATGCCTGTCCCCACTGCCGTCCCACCCAAAGGAAGTTCCCGCAGACATCGAATCGCCTTCTGGCATCGCTCCGCTGAAAGCTTCACCTGGTGAGCGTAGCCGGAAAGCTCCTGCCCCAGCCGGATTGGCGTGGCATCCTGCAGATGCGTCCGACCAATTTTCACGACATCGTCAAATTCGTTGGCTTTCTTCGCAAGCGCCTGCGCCAGATGATCCAGCGCCGGCAGAAGCGATTCCTTCAGCGCCACCGCCGCGGAAATGTGGATTGCGGTGGGAATTGAATCATTGGAGCTTTGCTCCATGTTCACATGATCGTTGGGATGAATTGGGTCTTTCCCGCCTCGCTTTCCGGTCGCGATTTCGTTAGCCCGGCTGGCGATGACCTCATTGGCATTCATATTGGTCGAGGTGCCCGAGCCTGTCTGGAAAATGTCGATGACGAACTGGTTATCCAGCTTGCCGTCGATCACTTCCTGCGCCGCCTGCTGGATCAGTGATTTTTTCTTCTCGTCCAGCAGCTTGAGGCGATGATTCACTTCCGCGCAGGACCATTTGATCAGCCCCATCGCGGCAATAAACCTTCGATTAAAACGCAAATCTGAAATGGGGAAATTCTCCACCGCCCGGCCCGTCTGCGCGCCGTAATAGGCGTTGGCCGGCACTTTCGTTTCGCCCATCGAATCTTTTTCGGTTCGGAAACTCTCTGCCATGACAAACCTCTCCATCAATTTCGGGTCCTCGATCCATTATGGCCGC
>JANWHF010000337.1 GCA_025450555.1 Tepidisphaeraceae bacterium
ACCCGCATCGCCGACGCACTGCGCGAAATTGGATATGACGGCTACGTGTCGGCCGAATGCCTGCCCTACCCTGATCCCGACGCAGCGGCAAAAAAGACGATCCAATCCTTCAACCGGTTTTTCCGCATTCGCGCGGGCTGATTATGCTCAAGCATCGACTGATACATCCCAAGATTAACGAAGTGATTGGCCGGGCCGGTCACCACGGCAAGATTCTCATCGCCGATGGGAATTATCCCGCATCGTCGGCCATCGGTCCGCGCGCGGAACTGGTGAGCCTGAACCTGATGCCAGGCGTGGTGACCTGCACGCAGGTGCTCGAAGCGCTGCTCAGTGCCGTGCCGATCGAAGCGGCCAACACGATGATGTATGAAAAGACCGGGCCTTATGCGATGCAGGAAGACCCGCCGGTCTGGGCGCAGTTTCGAGCGGCGATCAAGTCGGCCGGGCTTTCGCTGGAGTTGCAGCCGATCGAAAAGTGGGAGTTTTATAAAGCCGTTGCGACACCCGATCACATTTTGACGATTCAAACCGCCGACCAGCAGCGCTTTGCCAATTTGCTGCTGACAATCGGCGTACGGATGGACTAAGAGCTCTCAAGGATTTCGATCATGCAAACGCGCGCGCTGGGAAAGACTGGATTGACGCTGCCGATCCTCAGCTTCGGGGCTTCGTCGCTGGGGGCCGAGTTTCGCAAAGTGGATTTGAACGAGGCGTTGCGGTCGGTGCGCGTGGCACTGGACCTGGGCATGAATTTCATCGACACCTCGCCCTATTACGGGCGCGGGATGTCAGAAGTGCTGCTGGGGATCGCGCTGCGGGATGTGCCGCGCGATAGCTATTTGCTGGGCACAAAACTGGGGCGGTATGCGCCGCAGCATTTTGATTTTTCCGCAAAGCGCGTCGTCGAGAGCGTGGACGTGAGCCTGGAGCGGATGAAGGTCGATCACCTGGACGTCATCCTCTGCCACGACATTGAATTTGTGGACATGCAGCAGATCGTCGATGAAACGCTGCCTGCATTTCGAAAATTGCAAAAACAGGGGAAAGTGAAGTTCGTCGGCGTTTCCGGTTATCCGATGCACATTTTCCGCTGGATTCTGGATCGGGCGGAGCTGGATGTGATCCTCTCGTATAACCACTACACGATTCAGAACACGATGCTGGCCGACCTGGTGCCGTACTTGAAGGTCAAAGGCGTTGGCATCATGAATGCGGCCCCCTTTTCGGCCCGGCTGCTGACCAATCAGCCCCTGCCGGCCTGGCACAAGGCCACGCCGCTGGTACGCCAGACGGCCAAGGTCGCGGCCGAGCATTGTGCTGCGCGAGGCAGCGACATCGCGAAGCTGGCGCTTCAGTTTTCGATTGCCAATTCGGATATGGCCACATGCATTGTCGGTTCAGCAAATCCAACTAACGTTCAGAAATGGGCCCAATGGGCGGGCGAAAAAATGGACGAAACGCTTTTGCGCGAAGTGCAGGAGATCCTGAAGCCGATCCACAACTGGTTCTATGCGGAAGGCCGGCCGGAGAATAACGATCATCCGAAGTAGGATTTATCCCCAGCCCAGGGATGCCATCAGCGGCGCCAGATGCTTTTGATAATGCTGCCATCGCCCCACCGATGATTTATAAAGCGGCCGGCGAACCTGCTTGTTGCTGGCGGTGTGGATGTGGCGCTTGTTATCCTGGAAATTCAGGCAGGCGTCATCCCATGGGAGACCAACGAATTCGATGAGCCTTCGCGCCTGGCCCGGCAGGTCCTCGACCACCTGCTCATACTGGACTTCGAGCATCGGCATCTCCAGCACCGATTTCCAGTGCGCCATCAGCCGTTCATATTGGCGGTAATAGTGGCCCAGCCAGCGCAGGTCGAAGGAGAAGTCATTGGCCGACGCGAAGTTGGTCATGAAGCAGGAGACGCAGTTGTCCAGCGGATCGCGCCGGCAATGAAGGATGCGGGCCTGCGGGAAGAGGATCGAGATCAACCCGAGGTACAGGTAATTGGCCGGTAGCTTGTCGGTGATGCGCAGAGCAGAGGGATCGAGAGCCTGCAGCGGATCGAGATACTTTTTTGCCACGGTGTTGACGGCGTCCAGTGACATGCTGGCCAACCGCTGTTCTTGCCCCGGCGCATCGAGAATCGATCGAGCCAGCTCGAAGAACCAGGTCAGTTCGCCGGCGCCGTGGATCTGCGGATGCGAGGAAAGGATCTGCTCGACCAGTGTCGTGCCCGAGCGCACCATGCCGACGATGAAGATGGGCGTTTTGCTGTCAACGGTGGAGCGCGGCATCGCCGCAAGACGATGAGGCGACATTGAATCGATGGTTTCGCTGATCAGCCGCTCGTGAGCCTTGGGATCGTAGCGGGCTTTCCGGAGCGCGTTGCCCTGGCGGGCATGGGCGAAGGCCGAGTCAAACTCGCCCGCGCGATCCAGCAGCGACGCGAGCATGAAATGCAGCGAGCGATTTTCCCGATCAGTTCGCGGGGCAGGGTCGGCCAAAGCTCGGCGAAGCATGTCCAGCGCCAGGGCGTCCATCCCATCCCTTGCCAACGCGATGCGGGCGACGAGCAGCGCCAGATCGCTGCCGGACTTGTGGGCCTCAACAAAGGGCTTGATGATCTGAAAGGCCCAATCGCTGTCGCGGTCAAAATCGAGTAACGAAGCATAGCCGATCGCGCCGCGGGGATCGGCCGGCTCAAGCTCGTAGCCGATGCGTGCATGTCTGTAGGCAAGGTCGAGCTTTCCCATACGCTTGAAAAGCTGGCCGAGGATGGCGTGAGCCCTGCCAAACCTGGGACTCAATTCGATCGTCTTTTCCAGGAACTTGAGAGCCTGCTCGTCACGCCGGAGCTGCCAGAGGATCAAGCCGGAGTTGAAATGGTAATCGGGGACGGTCGAATCGAGTTGCGCGGCTTCCATGTATCTCGCAAGCGCTTCTTCGAGCTTGTCCTGGCCAAGAAGCGCATCGCCGCTGACGGCCACCGCGCGGGCGCGCAGGGGATCGTGGAGCGGACCTGAGGAGCTCCTTTTGCGCACAGGAGCTTCGCGACCATCCGGCGGCGGTGTAGTTTCCGATTGGCCATCATGCATGATGCATCCAGGGCCGGCCAGCGCGCAGCGGAGCCGGCATCGAGCGAGCCGACGGCATTTATACTCGCGCGCAAGTTAGGGTCCAAATGGCGTGGCAACGAACGGCTGCAATTTTCAGCTCGACGCCAGGGCTGAGAGCAGCGGCGACAAGTGCTGCCGATAGTGCTCCCATCGCTTGACAGAGGATTGATAAAGCGGTTTGCGGACTTGCGAGGAGCTGGCGGTGGCAACGAAGCGATCGGTCTTGTGAAACTGGACGCAACGATCATTCCAGGGCAGCCCCAGGAACTCGACGAGCCGCCGGCTTTGGCCCGGGAGATCGGCGACCACTTCTTCATACTGGACTTCAAGCATCGGCAGATCGAGCACCGATTTCCAATGCGCCATGAGCCGATCGTATTGGCGGTAGTAATGACCCAGCCAATCCAGGTCGCAAGCATATTCGTTGGCCGAGACGAAGTCGGTCATAAAGCAGGAAAGACAGGTGTCGATTGGATCGCGCCGGCAATGGATGATACGCGCCTTGGGCAACAGCAGCGAGACCAGCCCGAGATAGACAAAGTTGCTGGGCATCTTGTCGATGATTCGAAGCGCGGTTGGGTTCAATGCCTTGAGAGGCTGAAGATAGTGCTGCGCCAATTCATTGACGCGTTGACCCGACAGCGCGCTCAAAGTCTCGGAGAGATGACCGAGTTGGCTGAAGTTGTCCTGCCATATCCTGAAGAGGCCGAGCAATTCGCCGGCGCCATGAACGAATGGATGCGAGGCGACAATCTGCTCGATCATCGAAGTTCCCGATCGCGGCATGCCGACGATCAGCACCGGCCTGGCGTCATCATTGCGCGCGTGAGGCAAGCTCGAAAGACGCTGTCGGGTCATGACGCCAATCAGCTCATCGATGAACTGTTCATGCTTGTGCGGATCATAAGTGAGGCCGCGCATGGTGTTGCCCTGGCGGGCGTGCATGAATGCCCGGTCGTATTGCTTCTGGCTGTCCAGCAATGATGCCAACATCAAATGTAATGCAGCGATTTCGCGCGACCGCTGGCCGGCCTGCGATTCCAATACGCGCTGAATCAGAGTGATTGCCTGCTGCTCCATTCCAAGATGCGGAGCGAGGCGGGCGAGAACCATCGTGAGGGAATTGGTGTGAGGGCCTCGATTGATTAAGGGCTGGAGGATCTGCATCGCTTCCTGAGCCTGACCATTCGCTTCCAGCATCGATGCCAGTGCAATCGTGATCTCCGGATCTTGTGGGGCCAGTTCCAACGCACGTCGCGCGTGATGCAAGGCAGAATCAATTCGCCCGCTGTCGTAATGAAGCTGCGATGAGATGCGATGAAATCGGCTTACGCGGGGATCGAGCGCGATCGCCCTTTCGATGTGCTGCTGTGCCACATCAACGTTTCCAAGACGCCAGCAGACAAGCCCGGCGTTGAAACTGAAAATCGCGACATCGGGGCTGAGTTGTGCGGCATAGACATATCGCTCCAGCGCTTCAGGGAACATGCCTCGCTTGAACAACTCATCACCGGCCAGCGAGGCGGAATATGCCAATTCTTTGTTGGACCTAGGGCTCTGGGCGGGATCGGTTGGAAAATCAGCCATGGCTGGTCGATGCAAAACCAAACGCGCGCAGACGCGATGTCTCGCTGACGCAATCGATTCTACAACGCATGAGTTGAATTATCCCCATCCCAGCGCGGCTCGAAGTGGAGCCAGATGGCGGCGATAATTCTCCGACCGTCTGACCGACGATTGATAAAGTGGTCGGCGCACCTGAGACGCGCTGGCGGTGGCGACGAAGCGATCATTCTTGTGAAAGTCCAGGCAGCGGTCGTCCCAGGGAAGGCCGAGAAACTCAATGAGCCGACGGCTTTGACCTGCGAAGTCGGAGACCAGCTGTTCATATTGGACTTCAAGGATCGGCAGATCGATCACCGATTTCCAATGTACCATGACCCGCTCATATTGGCGGTAATAGTGGCCCAGCCAGCGCAGATCGCAGGAATATTCGTTTGCCAACGCGAAGTCGGTCATGAAACAGGAGAGACAGGTGTCCATCGGGTCGCGCCGGCAATGGATGATGCGCGCCTTGGGCAACAGCAGGGAGACCAGCCCGAGGTAAAGGAAATTGGCGGGCATTTTATCGGTGATTCGCAGGGCGGCGGGGTTGAGCGCTTCGAATGGCTGCAGATATTGATGCGCCAATTCGTCAACGCGATCGGCCGACAGCGCGCCCAGAGTAGCCCAAAGCCTTCCGGTCTGGCTGAAGTGGTTCCCCCACATCTGAAAGAAGCAGGCCAACTCACCGGCGCCATGAACTGACGGATGCGAACTGAGGATCTGCTCGACCAGCGTCGTTCCCGATCGCGGCATGCCGACGATCAATACGGGTCTACTATCATCGTTGCTCGAATGAGGCAGGCTGGAAAGGCGCCGGCGATTCATGACGCTGATCAATTCGTTGACGGCTTGTTCGTGCTTGCGCGGATCATAGGTCACGCCGCGCATGCTATTGCCCTCCCGGGCGTGGATGAAAGCCTGGTCGTATTGCTTCTGGCTATCCATCAGTGAGGCAAGCATCAGATGTAAGCTCGCGATTTCCCGCGACTGCTGCCCGGACTGTGCGGACAGAGCGCGCTGGATCAGGACAATGGCCTGCTCCTGCAAACCCAGTCGCGGAGCGATGCGCGCCATCACCATCGCCAGTGCATTGGAATGCGGCCCTCGCTCGAGCAACGGTTGGACAACTTTCAGAGCCGCCTCGGCCTGACCATCCGCCTCCAGCATTGAAGCCAGGAAGACGGTAATCTCAGGGTCACTGGGAGCTAATTCCCAAGCGCATCTGGCGTGTCGGAGAGCAGGTGGAATCTGAAGCCGATCGAAATGGATCTGCGACAGGCTTTGGTGGAAACGGGCGATGCCGGGGCTGAGCGCAATCGCCCTTTCAACGTGGGGCTGGGCGGCATCAAGCTTGCCCAGCCGCCAGTTCACGAATCCGACGTTGAAGCAATAGATTGCTTCTTCGGGATTCAGCTGCATAGCACGAACATATCGCTCTAGAGCTTCAGGCAGCATCTCGCGCTTAAAGAACTCATCGCCCGCAAGGGCGGCTTGATATGCCGATCGAGTATCGGATGGAAGAGTCTGGTTCGAGTGTTCGTCAGCCGAATCAAGCATGGGTGCTCAACACAAAAAACAAATGGCACCAACCAGGAAGGTACGAAGGAACAGAATAATAAGCTCACTGATTATTAGCCAACAGGGCGGCATGTTGCAAGGGGATTTTCTGGCAAATCATCTCTGTAAAGCAACCCTGAGCGGCTGAAGCTGCTTTTCGTAATTTCGCCACCGCCCCACCGATCGGCTATCAATTGGTTGACGAACAACACATTGGGAGTTCCAAGGAAGCCCAAGGAACTCCAAAATTCCGCTCGCCTGGGATTGTGGATCCTCAACCATTGACTCGTGTGAGACTTCGCGAATCGGATGATCCAGAACCTGCTTCCAATGATCCATCAGCCGACGATATTGACGATAGAAGTGACCCAGCGCCATTAGGTCGGCAGCGAATTCATGGCCGACGCCAGGGTCGGCGAGGTAGCAGGACAGACAGGTATCCAGCGGGTCGCGCACACAATGGATCACGCGCGAATCGGGAAACAGCCTCGAGATCAGTCCCACGTTTAGGAAGTTGAGCGGCGTTCTGTCGATGATGCGGCTGGCTTGCGGATTGAGTGCGATGAACGGTCGAAGATACCGGCTGGCCAGTTCGTCGAGAACCGCGAGGCTGCATCGCCGCAAATCAAGAGTTTGTCGCTCTTTGTCGGGCGAGCGCTCCAGTAACGAGTGCTCGATCTGAGCAATCCAGTTGAGTTCTCCCGCATCATGCACCATCGGATGCGAAGCCAGTATCTCTCCCACGAGACTTGTTCCCGATTGTGGCATCCCGATGATGAAGATCGGCCTGTCAAAGGTTTCGCTGGCGCGCGCCAGACAGCGAAGAATGGGTCGCGTAAACAGCTCAATCTTTTCATCGACGAGCCGTTCGATTCTGCGCGGGTCGTACTGCACATGCCGCTCTTGATGGGCCAGGCGCGCCTGGGCAAAAGCTTCATCGTAACGTTCGAGGCGATCCAGCAAATTTGCCGCGGCAAAGTGCAGTGAAGAGCGCGCCTGCGCCGAATCCACTGGACTGGCCAAAGTTCGCTGGACGCCCGCCAGCGCATCTTCCAACGCTGCCTTGGAATGACTGAGCCCTTGGTGTGTCTGAGGCAAAGGATCGTTGCGCTTCTCAGCGCCGCTGTCTTCCATTGGTCGTCAATTATAGATGGGTCAGAGCAAATGGCACCGCGCTCCTCGCAAGGATGGTTTGATCCCAAATGATAGAAGGCCCGGCAATGCTGCCGGGCCTTCAAGATTCTCATCAGGGTCACATCGACTGCTGATTAAACCGTAAAGGTGTTGGCGCTGAACACCGTATTGCTCGTGAAGTTGATTCCGTTGAAACCGGCAAGCGGGTTCAGCGTGATCGCCAGGCGGTACGTCCCGGAGCTAATGGTGCCCGGCACAAATCGCAGGTGAACCGTCCCGCTCTTGCCCGGCTGGATGCTCACATGCACTGGAGACACGGTCGCAACGGTCTGCGCTGTTGAATCAAGCGTCGTTCCGCTGGTCGCCTGCAATTGAATCGTCAGCGTTCCCTTGGCGGCAACGTTCCCGATGTTCTGAACCTTGAACGTCAGTGTCGTCTTCTTACCTGCGACAATTGCCGGAGCGACTCCGTTCCACAGGTTATTTAGATCGACAAACGGAGCGGCGACGTTGACCTCGGTAGTCGTTGCATTGGTGCCAATCTGTCCCTGGCCATTGTCGGCTTGGACGACGATGAAGTAATCGCCAACGATGGTGGGATATCGCCATTTGTTGATCGCGATCGTCGCGCTCTTGCCGTTCTTGAGGTTCACCTTCTTGGACA
>JANWHF010000338.1 GCA_025450555.1 Tepidisphaeraceae bacterium
TGCACCAGCACCGGTTGCATGCCGACGTAATTCATGAAAACGATGTCGGTCAGCAGGTCGGCCAGGCGTTTGTCATCATCCATGATCGATCCGCCGACCTTGACGACGACCACCTTGTTGTGGAATCGCTGGATATAGGACAAGGCCTCGACCAAGGCCGATGCCTTGTTGATCGCCGGATCGAAGCTCGCCACGCCGCTGTTTTCCATGTACGCCGTCCGAAACCGTTAAAAAGTGAAAAGCGGGAAGTGTACGCGCCTGGCGATAAATTCTCAATTCACCATTCATCACCATTCACCACATAAACCCGAGGGCCTTTCTCATTGCCTCTTCGAATGCCTGATCGTCGAGGCTTCTTCGCAAGCCCAAAATCGTCTGGGCGTCCTGGCCGACCGGTACGCGGAGCGGCGTCGCGGGGTCTTCGATCGCACTGGCGATGGCTAATGCGACGACTTGGGGTCCGGGTGAACCGGATGGCCCCGTCATTTTGGTATCGGTTCCGGCGCACTGCTCCCAAAGTCCTGCGTAGTCGGCTGGTCCTTGATGAAGCTCCATCGCTCTGATGCCAGTAGCGATGTTTCCCGGCTCGATTATGACGCTGCGAATTCCAAAGTGACGGACTTCCAGGTGCAGTGATTCGGTCAGAGCTTCCAGCGCGAACTTGGAAGCGCTGTAGGCTGCTCTCAGCGGCGAGGAGACTCGGCCGTTTATACTCGACACATTCACGATGACGCCGGAGCCCCGCTTGCGCCAGGCGGGCAAGACCGCCTGGATGACGCGCAACGGGCCGAAGGTGTTTGTCTCGAAGCACTGTCGGAAACGATCAAATGGATAGCCTTCTACCGGCCCTCCGCCAGATATACCTGCATTGTTGACGATCGCATCGAGCGGACCAACCTCATTGAGGCACCGCGCCACGGACTCATCGCTGGTCACATCGAGCACATGTGCCTGGATGCCTTCCAATCCGCTGGGCGCGGATAGGTCGGTGGCGACCACGCAATGACCTCGGTTGGAAAGCGCCTGCGCTGTTGCCATTCCTATGCCGCGTGCCGCGCCTGTAATCAAAACCCTTAGCGCCTTTGACATTCAGAAGTCCTCTTGCGTTTCGTAACCAGTGCTCTGTCGCCGGCCAGCGGATGAATGGTATCTTCATGCGTGATTTCACAGAAGGCCAAACGCCAGGGGGTCCGTCTATTAACTGCGGATCAAGGCAGATGAACAGATGAACACAGATCCACAAGCAAAAAAAATGCGCCCCGCCTGAGTCACAAACAGGGCGTCTTCTTTTAATCGTGTTCTCAATCCGAGCTAATCGGCGTGCATCGGCGGTTGATCCCGCTCAGAACCTGTTGCTCAGCGCCCTATAAAATGAAATTTCATTTGACAATTGGAGCGCGGCGCTGGTGTCGCGCGAGCGAGGCGCGCCGCGCGCGGGACATTCGTCGCAACCATCACGCAGCCAATGGGTTGCGATTGATGAGCCTCCTAATCATGGCGCGCGACGCGCGAGTGTCGCGCGCCGCGCGCAGGGGAAAACCGCTCAATGGGGAACGGCCGGCCCCCACGTCGGCGGTCTTTGCGGTTCCCATTGAATGGCGGGGCCGGTAATCTTCGCGGCCATGCGAATTCAATTCTGCGGCGCGGACCGAACGGTGACCGGGTCGAGCCATCTGTTGGAAATCAATGGACTTCGGCTGTTTCTGGACATGGGGCTGTATCAGGGGCCGCGCGATGAGGCGATCCGCATCAACAGCATTTTGCCCGCCGACGTCAAATCGGCCGACGCAGTCATTCTCACGCACGGCCATCTCGATCATTGCGGCAAGCTGCCGTTCGCGGTGCGGCAGGGACTTAAGTGCCCGATCTACTGCACCGCCGCGACGGCGGAAGTGGCGCGGATCGTTCTCGAAGACTCGGCACGCATTCAGCAGGAGGACGTGGAATATCTGGATCGTCGATCGCGCAATCCCGGCGAAGCGAGTGCCCGGGCGCTGTATGGCCCGGCGGATGTTCCGGCAGTCTTACGCCTGTTCAAGCGCGTCAATTATCAGCAGAAAATCGATCTGGGGCATGGCATCAGTTTCACGTTTTACGATGCCGGGCACATTCTCGGCTCGGCTTATGTGATCCTCGAATGGAATGAAGGCAATGGCGCGCGGTCTCTTCTCTTCACCGGCGATATTGGCCGATATGGCGAGCCGATTCTGCGCGATCCTTTTCCAATTCCGCGGCCGGTGGATCAGGTCATCACCGAAAGCACGTATGGCAATGCTTCGCACGGCCCAATCGAGCAGGTGGGGCCGCAATTGCTGGACGCGGTGAAATTCTGCATCGATCGCCGGAGCCGGCTGATCGTTCCATCGTTTGCGGTTGGGCGGACGCAGACGATGCTGTGGTATTTCGAAAAATTCATCCACGAAGGGAAGATGCCACAGATTCCGATTTTCGTCGATAGCCCGATGGGCGTTGAGGTGAGCAGAATTCACAGCCAATTTCGCGATTACTATGACGAAGAAACGCAGGCGATGATCGGCAGCAAAGATTTGTTTGGACTGGCGCGCGTGACGTTTGCCTCATCGACGCAGGACAGCCGAAGGATCAACAGCCAGGCGGGGCCGTGTGTGATTATCGCTTCGAGCCCGACGTGCGAATTTGGCCGGGTGCTGCATCATTTGGAGCGCAGCGTGGAAAATCCGAATGACATGGTGCTGTTTGTCGGCTGGATTCCGCCGCAGACCTTGGGCCGACGGATTCAGGAGAAGCAGCCGCGCGTGCGAATTTACGATCGCTGGTATGATTTGCGATGTCAGGTGCGGACGATTCACGGGCTCAGTGCACACGCCGACGGCGACGAGCTGCTGAAATTTCTGAAGCCGACGTGCGCCGCATCGACCGAGGCGTATGTCGTGCATGGCGAAGTGGATCAGGCCGAGGCATTTGCAGGGAGACTTTTGAAAGCCGGAATCGGTCGAGCGACGGTGCCGGCGATGGAGAGTTCGGTCGTGGCTTACGCGAGCGACGTACCAGTGAATCAAACGGCAGCTCCGCGAAAGGCGGATCAGGACTAGAAGGAACGCCGACGACCTCGTCGGCAGCAACGCAGAAGAGCTGATGTGGACGTCGGCGTTCCGCATGAACTAAATCGCATCCATGAGTGTTCCGTTTTCGCAAATCTTCGGACAGAAAAACGCGATTGATTGGCTGCTGCGCGCCTATTCGACCGGCCGCTTGCCTCACGGGCTGATCTTTGCGGGGCCAACGGGTGTGGGCAAAGCGACGGTTGCCGCGGCAATGGGGAAGCTCTTTTTATGCCACGATCCCGAAGGCAACAAGCCGTGCAATAAATGTGAAAGCTGCCAGATTTTCGAGGCCGGCAACCATCCTGATTTTCACGTCATCACGCGTGAACTGATTCGCTATCACGACAAGACCGGCAAATCGAAAGGCATCGATCTTTCGATTCAGGTCATCCGCCCGGAATTGATCGAGCCGGCCGCGCGCAAGCCGAATCTCAATCACGGCAAGGTATTCGTCGTCGAGCAGGCCGAAACGATGAATCCGCCAGCCCAGAACGCGCTGCTGAAAACGCTTGAGGAACCGGCCGCCCTCACTCTGATCATCCTGCTGACCGACCAACTCGGCGCGCTGCTGCCGACCATTCGCAGCCGATGCCAGACGGTGACCTTCGCCGCTCTGGATGTCGCGCTGGTGCGCGATGAGCTTCACAAGCGCGGAATTGAATCGGCCCTCGCCGAAGATGCATCGCGCCTCGCCCGCGGATCCCTTGGCGTCGCCCTGAACTGGCTTCACGATGGCGTCATCACGTGGTCGCGCGAGCTCATTGCACAGATGGACCAGATTCTGGCCGGCTCCCCACCAGATGACCTGCCTGGGTGGCTGAAGCGAGCGGCCGATGACTATGCCGACAAGCAGCTCGAGCGCGATGAGCTGGCCAGCCGCGATCAACTTACGCGGGAAGGCATGGTTCTTTACTTCACCCTGGCTGCCGATTATCTGCGCGATCGTCTCAAGTCGATTGAGTCCCCCGACGAATTGGAGAACACCTGCCGCCTCATCGATCAGCTTGCGCAAGCAGAGTCGTATCTTGAATCGAATGTGAACGTCGCCCTCGTGCTTCAAAACCTCGCGGCTTCGATGACGCCGGAGGCGCGCGAAATCTCAAAATGATGCTGGGATCAGCTGCCCGCGCGAGGAATCAAGTCCGGCAGGATCTCACCACATTTCCCACGTAGCGACCAGTGAGCGCGGCGCGACAGCGGCGTTTGCTCTGGATTAATCTCCAGAACGTTCGCTCCATATTGCAACGCCAAATCAACGAGGGCCGCCGCCGGGTAGACAACGCTGCTGGTGCCCAGCGACATGAAGAGCGCGCATTTGCCGCTGGCTCGCTGCGCCTTGAGCAGCGCCTCACGCGGCAGCGCTTCGCCGAACCAGACGACGCCCGGCCTGCGTAAGCCGCCGCACTCGCATCGTGGCGGATGGTCATCGAATGCTGGACCGCTTTCATCCGCTTCGCCGCCGCAGTCGATGCACCGCCATGTGAACAGATTGCCGTGAAGTTCGACGACGTTCTGCAAACCGGCCGCCCGATGGAGGCGATCGACGTTCTGCGTGATCAATGTGAAAGGCCGACCCTTTTGCCTGCACGTTTCTTCCAGCCGAGCAAGCGCAATGTGCCCAGCGTTCGGCTTGCATTTCAAAACATCGCATCGCCGCTGGTCATACCAGCGACTGACCAACTGCGGATCTTTCGCAAACGCCTGCGGCGTTGCCAACTCTTCCGGATTGAATCTCGCCCAGAGCCCCGTCATTGCATCGCGAAATGTCGGAATCCCGCTCTCCGCCGACACCCCTGCGCCGCTTAGGGCGACGATCGAATTGGCGGCGCACATCAAATCGAGCAATTCGCCGTGAAACATGCTGGCCACCACAACTAACGGAACTGGATCCGCTCCAGGGCCGCTTGCCTCGAATAGACTCACCGCCGAAAAGACGAGGAGCCTATGGGACTATGTCCAGGGTAAGGAGAATCGCCGAGTCTCGTCCAAAAACTTCTGCCAGTAACCGCAGCCACCTCGCTTGTTTGTCGTGCAGCAAATCCCCTGTCTCAACTCGTTTGACTTCGATGAACCGCCACTCCGGTTCTCGTCCCGGCATGAAGGCAGCGATGTCGGGCCGCTTGCCAGTCTTATGTCGGGGGTCCAAACCTCGCGCAACAGCAAGGTCGTGAACCTTCATTAACCGCTTCTCTCCGAGGAGTCGCGCGAACTCACGCTGTGCCATCGCGATGCTAGGTATTCTGCTTATTCTGCGGGAAAAGTGATACCGCTCATCCCAAATCCATGCATCCTGAGATTCTTTTTTTATCATGCAGTAAGCGACTGCGTTCCCGAGATAACCTGTTGGCACAGGCGTCAAAAGGGTATCTCGCTTGAGGCAGCCGTTCTCATTAACGGATATTGAGAACACCCGCTCTCGGTTTGGCAGGGGGAAGCCGAAATGCGCATCGCATCGGGCACGATCACAGAACGCCGCCTTGTCTGCGAATGAATACGAACCCCGCATGTTCTTCCATGGATCCATCGCTGATTATCCACTCGCCTGATCATCTCGGACCGCGTTCATGCGGCGGATCGGCCTTCCTTCCGGGAAGGAAGCGATACAATTCCGTTCGTTCCTGCATTACGAATGTCGATTTCTTGACCGACGCACCACTTCTCAGAAATGATATAAGCCCCGGCAATTGCCGAGGCTTACTGGAAGCGGGTGAAGGGGGTCGAACCCTCGACATTCACGTTGGCAACGTGACGCTCTACCACTGAGCTACACCCGCGAGCGTGGGAAAATACTAGCCCTGTTATCGGCTAAATGCAAGGCGAGGATCAACGTCAATCAACCACGCCCGAATGCACCACCGGCGGCGGGGAATTATTTTTTGCGGGCTTGGCGGACGCTTTGATTGCGAGCATTCGGTCTAAAGCGAGCGTGGCCCATTTCCGCGTTTGGGGATCGACTTTGATTTCGTTGACCACTTTGCCCTCCACCAGATTTTCGATCGCCCAACACAAATGCGGTAGGTCGATGCGATACATCGTGGTGCACAGGCATTGGCAATCGCTGAGCACAATGATCTTTTGCTCCGGATGCTGGTGGGCCAGGCGGTTGATCAGGTGGACCTCGGTGCCGATGGCCCATTGGCTGCCGGGCGGCGCGGCTTCGATTGTTTTTACGATCATTGCCGTGCTTCCGGTCATGTCCGCCTTCTGCACCACTTCCCAGCGACACTCGGGGTGAACGATCACTTTCATATCCGGATATTTCTCGCGGACTTGATCGACATGCTCAGGCCGGAAAAGCTGGTGCACGGAGCAGTGGCCTTTCCAGAGGACAAAGTCGGCTTGCCGAAGAGAGCGGACATCGTTTCCGCCAAGATCTTCGCGCGGATCCCAGAGAGCCATGCGATCGAGGGAGTAGCCCATCGCATAGGCGGTGTTGCGTCCCAAGTGTTGATCGGGGAAGAAGAGGATCTTCGTTTTGGGCGCACCGGGCTGCGCGGTGCCGGGCATGGTGACTCCTGACGACGCATCATTCAGCGCCCATTCGAGCACATTTCGGCAATTGCTGCTGGTGCAGACCGCCCCGCCATGCTCGCCCACAAAGGCTTTGATCGCGGCGGAGCTGTTCATGTAGGTGATGGGGACGATGCGCTGGCCGGGGCAGGTGAATTGAAGCTGCTCCCAACATTCGAGCGTCTGGTCGAGATTGGCCATGTCGGCCATCGAGCAGCCGGCGCCGAGGTCCGGAAGAATCACGCGGACATTTTCGGGCGTGAGAATGTCCGCCGATTCGGCCATAAAATGGACGCCGCAGAAGATGACATATTCAATGCCCCGCTGATCGGCCGCCTTGCGGGATAGCTCGAAACTGTCGCCGGTGAAATCGGCGAATTCGATGACCGCATCCTGTTGATAGTGGTGGCCCAGAATGGCTAATTTGGAGCCGAGGTATTCCTTGGCCGATTGAATGCGCACGCGCAACTCGGCTTCAGATAATTCGTTGTAGATAGCAGGCAAAGGTTGTTGCCAGACTCGCATCCGTAATCCTTCAGAGTAAAGGCCTGATTCTAGCAGCGCACGTGGCAATTGGCGCAATTTGAACGCTGGCGCGCAACCATTGCCTAAATGCGCGACATCCGAGCCGATGGCGATGCCCCATGCCTATTTCCTGACCGGCGGCAAAGTCCTGTAAATCACCCGGCATTGCCACTTCCAATGTAAATAATGCAAAGCCCGGTAAAAAAGACGCGATCAGAATTGTTGGCATTCCTTTTGATATTTGTTGGAAAGTGATTTGGCGGAGTACACTTCGACTCTCGCCGCGTTCCCTTCCATTGGGCTAGGAGTTAAATCTCATGTTGCATCGGAAAGGTGTAATCACCTTGGCGGCTCTCTCGGCGTTGACCTTCGCGGGGTTTGCAAGCGGATCCGATTCCAGCGATCCGCATCAACTATTTCCAGATCGGCCACTTTTCATGGACGATGCTCCATCGACCGCGCCCAGCACGGCGCCGGCCACCGCGCCCGCGGCGGCGGATAAGCCGCTCATGGCGCTGCTCGATCTGACTCCAGCTGGACCCGCGCTGAAGGCGATGAACATCAATTTGTATGGTTTCATCGAAGGCGGCTACACCGCTTCGGCCAGCGCGCCGCCGCACAACAACATCACCGGCAACGTCTTCAATTCGCGCAATGAGCGCATTGTTCTGGATCAAGTGGATTTCACCATCGAGCGCACGGTTGATCCGGCCGCCGCCGCCAAGCTGCACACTTTCGATATCGGCGGGCGCTTCGAAATCGTCTACGGCCAGGACGCCGGCGCTTTCCATTCCAATGGCCTCTATGACAATCCGCTTAGCTCGACGCGCAGCCATCCCTACTACGGCGGACGATACGACCCGGAAAA
>JANWHF010000339.1 GCA_025450555.1 Tepidisphaeraceae bacterium
CGCCGGACGCCCCGCCGCTGTTAATCAGGGGCGATCGGCCCATGTAGCAGTTGGCCACCTGATACCGGCAAAGCTCGATCGGATGATCGCCCGGCGTGAGATTGCTGTAGACGCGCTTGTCGGTCTTTCCGAATTTGAGAGCGTTGTAGCCGCCGTTATTTTCCGGCAGCTTCTGCTTGATGATGTCGGCCTGAATCGTGACGCCCAGATGGTTCGCCTGTCCGGTCAGGTCCGCGGCGACATGGTAATCCTTGTCGGGCGTCTTGAAAGCATTGTTCCGCAGATAGCACCAGAGCACCGTGACCAGCCCGTATTCATGGGCGGCGGCAAACCAGCGCGACACCTCCTGAATCTGCCGATCCGATTCCGGCGATCCAAAATAAATCGTCGCCCCGACCGAAACAGCGCCCATATCCGCCGCCTGCTTCACCTGCGCAAAGGCGATCTGGTCGAATTTGTTCGGATAAGTCAGCAGCTCGTTATGATTGAGCTTCACGAGAAACGGAATGCGATGCGCATATTTGCGCGCCACCGCGCCTAAGACGCCGAGCGTCGAGGCGACGGCATTGCAGCCGCCTTCGATGGCCAGCTTCACGATATTTTCCGGATCGAAATAAATCGGGTTGGGCGCGAAGCTCGCGCCGGCCGAGTGCTCGATGCCCTGATCGACCGGCAGGATCGAAACATAGCCGGTGCCCGCGAGTCGGCCGTGATTGAGAATGTGCTGGAAATTGCGCAGCACCGAAGGCGAGCGATCCGTAGCCGACACGACGCGATCGACAAAGTCCGGCCCCGGCAAGTGCAAAAGATCGTGCGAAAACCCGCGCGCCTTGTAGCTGAGCAAATCAGACGCGTCTTTGCCAAGTAATTGTTCCAGATTCGGGCGGGGAGAACTCATGCGAACATCTCCATTAGAGCCTCTAAAACTACCTCCCGCGATGCGCGAGGTTGTGTTTGAAACTCTAGCGGCATGTCATGAAAAAAGCCCGCGATGCAAACGAGGCGTCTGGCCACCTAACTTGGAGAGCGTAGATCTACCTTGGTATAATCGACTTCTGGAGCAACTGATGACCATCAAAGCCGTTCTTCGCAATGGCCATATCGAACCGCTGGAGCCCCTTCCGTCTGAGTGGATTGAAGGCCAGGAACTGCTAGTCGAACAACCGGCGCCCGAATTGCAGGATCAAGTCGAGCAATGGGCAAAGGATTTGGAATCCGCTGCTCAGCGCGTGCCAGTTGAAGAGCACCAGCGATTTCAAGAAGCTCTGGAGGCCGTCCGACGCGAGGGCAAAGAGGCCATGCGGCGCGAATGGGGCGAGTCGTGAAATCGGGCTACCTGCTGGACACTAACCATCTTGGTAAAGCTGTCGCGCCGGGGTCTGTTGCTCGGCAGCGAATCACTGAAGTGCGCCGACGCGGCGTCAAAGTCGGCACCTGCGTACCTGTTCTCTGTGAGATCGAGGTAGGGCTTCGCCAGGTCAAGCAGCCGGATTTGTATCGTTTGAATTTCGAAAATCTTCTGCGCCAGGTGCGAGTGTGGCCAATTGAGAGGTCCACCGCGCGCCATTATGGAGAGATTTACCACGACTTGAAACGTCGCGGGCGTGTCCTGTCCCAAATCGACATCATGCTCGCAGCATTGGCACGACAAATGGATCTTGTGCTCGTAACCGCCGATCTCGATTTCTCGGCAGTCCCTGGAATTGAAACGCAGAATTGGCTGCTCTGAATCGACATTTGCCCGGACTGCGGCCCCGCTTCTACTGCCGTAGCCGCTTGACACGTTCCTGCACATCCAGGTAATTGAAATCCATCTGTGCTACCCGGCTGTACTGCTTGATGGCCGATGCGCCGTCGCCCTTGCCTTCCAGGGCCCGGCCATACCAGTAGAGCATTTCCTTCGAGCGGTCGTCGCCGTGCGCGGGATATTCGTCCACTGCTGCCTTGAGGGTGTCGATCGCTTCGTCAATGTAATTGGACGATAGAAACGCCCGGCCCAACAGAATTGTGGCGCGAATGCGATACTTCGGATCGCTTCGCACATGCTGGAAGACGGGGATCGCTTCCTGATATTGGCCCAGGGCAAACAGCCGGCGGGCCACTTCAAATCGGGCGGTCGTGTCGGTTGGATAATTCTCCACCACCAGCTTGTATTCCTGCAATTCGGTCATCGCGCGCTCGCGGGCAAACTGGTCATACTCTTTGCGCATCTCCGGATCGCGCTGCGCGTCGGCACGAAGCATCCGCTCCATGCGCGACAACTGCGTCATCTTGATGATGCCCACGCGCTGCCGCCATTTGAACTGATTGTTTTTGCGATACATCTGCTCGAGCAGTTCGATCGCCTTGTTTTCCTGCTCTGGATTCTCGGTGGCTTGAAGGGTGTCGATGTACTTGGAGAACAGCGACAGGTCTTCGGAATTGTTCTGCCACTCGACTTCAGCTTCCCTGACTTTTCGCAGAAGGAAATCGTCGGACTGGTAGTCCTTTTCCTCATCCAGCAGGCGCTTTTGCCCTTCCATATCGCGGATACTGTCTCGAAAGCTCTTGGCCTTGCCGTATTTCCCAATCTCCATCGTGTGGCGGGCGCTGAGGTCCTTCACCTCTTTCTGCAAGTCCATGTCGTCCGGCTTCAGTTTCAGCGCCCAATAGCAGGCCTCGGTCGCTTCTTTCCAGCGCGACATGCTCTTGTAGCCGTCCTTGAGCGTGATGAACTTGCTGTAATCGGGCTTAGGGTTATCGGAATTGGCTTTCATCAGGACAGCGCCAATCCACATGGCGGTGTCGAAATACCCCGCGCGAATCGCGCATTGAAACATGTTGACCATCCGGTCCATGTTGCCGGGGTCATACGCCAGCAGCTTTTCGGCATTGAGCGCGTTGAGCTTGTCGTCCTTGGTGGCCTTGCCAAGCTTCATCTTCTCGAACATGCCGATGTCGCTTCGCTTGCCGCCGGTGGCCTTGCGCTTCAGGGAGATTTCGCGAATATATTGATGTGCGTCGGTATTTTCCGGATCGATACTCAGGCCCTGAAGATACAGCTCGATCCCATATTCAAAATTGCCGGTGTCGGCTACCGTCTTGGCGCGATCAAAAAAGATCTGCGCCTTCTTGCGATCCTCCTCGGGAATATCTCGATAGCCTGCTGGCAGATCGGTCATGCTGGCATTGTCCTGTTGTGTAGTCTGCATGCGCAACCTTGGCGCTTTGAAAAGCGAAAAATTGAGCCAAACCCCACTCTTATTAGATGCGGCATGGCCAAGTCCACGCCACTTTATCCGTCAATCCGCAATACTGTCAATCATTCGTGGCATGGCATACACTTCACAAGTGATTGTAGGCAATTGACGAAAGTGAGATCAATGAGCCATGGCCGAGCCTGTAAGCATTATCTCTTACCCAGACCCCCGCCTCAAAAAAGTGAGTGCTCCGATAACAGCATTTGACGCCGACTTGCGCGAGCTGGCTCAGCAGATGTTCGCGCTCATGCGGTTGGAAAAAGGCGTTGGACTTGCCGCCCCGCAGGTGGCGAGAAATATCCGCATGTTCGTCATGAATGCCACCGGGAACCCCGAGGACGACCGGGTTTATGTCAATCCCGAGCTGAGTGAAGCCGAGGGCGAAGAAGAAGGCGAAGAGGGATGTCTAAGCATTCCCGAGCTGCGGGTCAAGATTTTCCGAAGCCGGAAATTGCGAATTGTGGCCAAGGATTTAGAGGGAAAATCGATCGAAGAGTCAGCCGAGGGGTATGTAGCCCGTATCTGGCAACATGAAACCGATCATCTCAACGGCATCCTCCTGACCGACCGCATGGGCCCCGTCGCCAAGATCGCCAATCGATCGCTGCTCAAAGATCTCGAAGAGCGCTACAAGAAACAGGGAAAAACCACCTGACGCGTAATCCATTGCAGGGCGTCGCCCCCCGCGACGCTGCGAGCGGCGACAAATTTTAGTTCTCGACGATGCACGGCGGTGGAGGACAGCCGCCCTCCGGGAATCGATTTTGAATCCGAAATTGCGCGTCATCTTCTGCGGCAGCGGCGAATTTGGGTTGCCCACGCTCGCTTCCCTGTTCGAACATGGACACGAGGTCTTTCAAGTCGTCAGCCAACCCGATCGCCCCGCCGGTCGAGGGCGTGGCATGGCGCCGACGCCCATCAGCCGATGGGCGCAGTCGGCCGGCGTCCCGCTGCTCCGCACTGACAACATCAATCAGGAATCGCTCCCTGATGCCGATGTGATGGTGGTCATCGCCTTCGGGCAAAAGATCGCGCCGCATATTGCAAGCCACTGCCGGCTCGGAAGCATCAACCTGCACGCTTCGCGCCTCCCACGCCTGCGCGGCGCGGCCCCGATCAATTGGTCGATCATCAACGGCGACACAACCACTGGCAACTCCGTCATCCGCCTGGCTCAGAAAATGGATGCCGGCGCGGTATTGGCGCAGTCGGAGTTGGCGATCGACCCGATCGAAACCGCGGGCGAACTGTATGATCGACTCGCGAAGGATGGACCTTCGCTGACTGCAAAGGTGCTGGAAGAATTGGCTACGGGAACCGCAGTCGAAACGTCACAGGATGAATCGCTGGCGACGGTTGCGCCAAAGCTTAACCGCCAATCCGCCCTGCTCGATTTTTCCCGCAGCGCTGACGAACTGGCGCGCCGAATCCGCGGCCTGTTCCCCTGGCCCGGCTGCCGGGCGCGCCTGCGCGACGCCGACGGCAATGAACTTCTTTCCCTGCGCCTGGCCCGTGCCCGTGCCATCGAAAGCACGTCCCCCGCTCCGCCCGGCCAAATCCTCGCCGACGGAAACATTCGCGCTGGCCAAGGCGCTATCCAGCTTCTGCAAATCCAACCTGAAAGCCGATCCGTGATGACGCTGGACGATTTCCGCCGCGGCCACCCCTGGCCCGCAGGCGCCGCGCTCGAGCCAGTCGAATAGCAATAGGCGACTGATCCACTTGGAGGGCGGCAGTCCCCCGCCGCCGCGAAAACCGGCCATCGCGTCCTCGCTATCCGTGTGCCACCGCCGCGAGGACAAACTCCAGCACAACCATTGTAATCATCGTATATCCAACCAACCGAAACCGCCGCTGGAAATGTGGGATTCCCTCCCTCGACGCGAAAATCCGCGCCGGCCATAGGCGCCAAGAGGCATAACAAAACAGCAGCGTCGCGATCAACAGGATGATGATCTTTGCCGCGATCGACACGAGCCAGCGATGGTCGGCTTCGTGTGGATGAAAAATGACGAGAAGTGCCCCGGTCAGCGCGATTAAGGCGAGGGTCCCGATCATCTTCCACCGCGCCCCATGGCTGATGAAGGCGGTGAACTCCTCAAAGTCGGCCGGCTTCTCAAAGAACCGCCGCGCCCTTGGCTGAACCACGCCGATGCTGTACCCCATCGCCCCGAATAGCCCCGCCGACGCGACGATGTGCACGAACCGAATTCCCGCGAGCCATGCGTTCATCGACTCAAGTTAGCCCATGAGCCGGCAATGTCGAGGCGCAAAGGGACGACGCCATTCACATCCGAAGGAAATGATCGGTTTCCGCCAAAACTGAAATCAATGCTTGCGGCTGGGGCGTTTCGTGAGCGTTAACGCTGTCAGAGCAAGAAGGGCCAACGATGTGGGTTCGGGCGTGGTGGTAATCGTAAAATTCGTCGGGGCCGCGCTCGAATAGAGAGTATCGGACCCAGCTGGGTTGAGTGGATCGGAGTTGTTATCCAAATCATACGCGCTGTCGTTCGTAAGGGTGCTGCCACTAGCCGGGTCGGCAAGGTCGGCAGTGTAGACCGTTGTCTGTCCAGGAGCAGAACTGGCATGGATGGTGATTGTCCCCAGAAGCACCTGCGACACGCCGTTGACCTGCGCTCCAGCTTCGACGCCGACCAAATCCGAACCGAACGGAAAGCCATCAGTGTTCTCGGTGATCGTCGCCGAATTGGGGGAGTTCACGATGGCCGTTGAAGATGGATCATCGAATCCAGCGGGCGGGTTGCCGGCGTTGGGCGATGCGCTGGTAATTGTCGTCTGAGTCGATCCGGAAAAGAGGTGAACGCTAACGCCGCCATAGGACAGCCCGTGCTCTGACGCCAGCAGAGAATTCGTCGACTGGTCGCTGTTCACTTCCTGCAGGAAAAGATTCACCGTCAGGTTGCTACCCGGCGCAACGGTATAAGAATTCTGATCGGCCTTGTAAAAGTAGCTGTAGGTGGTGGAAGCGCGAGCCGATACCGCCAGCGCCAGCCCGGCAACGAGTGCCAATCCAGCCGCTAACCCCTTGCGCATTTTCTTTGACATCATTGCAATTCTCCCGAAATGACTACCGCGACGAACCGGATATGTTTATCAGATTGACTTACCAAAGTCTTGAGTGAACGCGTTCAAATCCGAGGCATTGAACACACCGTTGGCATCATAGTCAAAATATGATGAATACGACGGATTGAGTCCCTTGTAAACCTGCGCGAACAAAGATTTGTCGGCATTGTTTACAGTTCCCGTGCCGTAGAAGTCTCCAAAGAGCCGCCAGAAGTTCAACGTCTGATCGCGGGAGAGATGAGCGGAGCCGGCATTCACCAGCGCCGAATGAACCGTCAGCACATAACGCCCGTTGGCCAGCGAACGGCCAATGAACTGGCTTCCGGAGAAGGTCAGGGTAAAGACGGTGTTGTCGGTCGTGCTTAACGTAAAGGCGATGGGATTTCCAAGGTTGTCGGTGAGCGTGATCGCTCCATTTTGGATGCTGACCGCGGAGCTGAAAGTAACGGTGAGGCTCCGCACCATGGATCGTTGAGCGGTGCCGTCATCGACTTTGAAGAAGGCTGACAGCGCGGCCGTCGGTTGAGAAATCGTGAAGGTCACCGGACCACTTTGGCCGCTCAAGTAATTGCTGTTGCCTCCATACGCGGCGACGACGGTATAGGTGCCCGCGTTGACCGGCGGCGCAGACAGCGGCGTCCCGCTTGCTGTGGTGCCGGTGTAGTAGATATACGAAATCGGCCCCGATGGAGCGGGAGCGCCACTCACGCCGCTTATGGTCGCTTTTACCCAAGCCGTCACGCTGTTGGTTGAATCATAAGTGATGCTGGCAGGCGGCGACGAAAGCGTGACGGTTGGCGTGGCCCGGCTGATCGTAAAGGTCAGCGGAGCGCTTTGGGCGGCGGAGAAATTGGCGTCGCCGTTATAAGATGCGACAACCGTATATACTCCTGCGTTCACCGGCGGCGATGACATGGGCGTGCCGATGGGAGCCGCGCCAACATAGAACTGCAATGTGGTGGAGCCTGTCGGAGACAGTCCGTTGGCTGCCCCCGAAAGAGTTGCCGAAGCCCATGCGGTCACATCGGCGGTGCCGTCATATATGATTTGAGAAGGTGCGGCCGAAAGTGTAACGGTTGCGGGCAACGCAAAAATTCTGAGCGCGGTCGTCGTCGAATCGCTTACCGGTAAGAGGCCTGAATCGCCGCTGTAAGCATAAGTCACGGGATACGGTGTCGAGGAAACCGGCAATGCGGAGACGTCGAACGACGCGGCAAATCCTCCTGATGCGTTAATGGTCGCATTTTGCGTGACCCCGTTGAGCGTAATAGAAACTGTTTCGCCAGCCGAAAGCAGCGTTGAACCGCCTGACACAGTACCGGACAGAATGATGGACGCGGTTCCACGATTAAGGACTTGGAAGGCGGTCAAGTTGCTGAACGACGCGGCGACCTTTGCAGGTGCGACGGTCCAGCTTGCGATGGTTGGCGCGAGTCCGGAATTGCCAGCCAGGTCGCGCACCTGCTTGGTGTTGAGTGTGAGCACATACGCGCCTGGCGATGAGTTAAGAGAAGCCAGGCCATCGATTTCGTAAGTGTTCGTGGCCGCCGAAACCAGATGAATGGAGACTCCCGCGTCGATCAGGTTTGGTCCGCCGTTCAGCGTCAGCGACAGGTCATCAGGCGTAAGGCTTGTTCCATCAATGATCTTGCCGAACGAGAACTGAACTGAGGAGACGGCCGACTGAGGCGTCGCTTGCGTCGGTGTGGTAAAGATCGCCGTTGGCGGAGTCGTATCGACAAAGATCATGTCATACGAATCCGCGGAAACGTTCGCAGCGCTATCGACTGCATAGACGCGCAAATTGTGTGAGCCCGGCGCCAGAGATAATGATGCGGAGAATGTGGTGCCGGTGACGATGGCGTCGGCCAAATGGTTGGTCAGCCCGTCATATACTTCGACCGTCAATCCCGGCGCAGCAATCGTCCCGGTCAAGGTGATGTGGCCGGTGTCGGTTAGGTTGTCGGTGGCGGAAACGCCGGTATCAGGGCTGATTGCCAGGCCTGTCGGCGCTGCCGGTGCGGTGGTTTGCAGAACAAACGTGTCGGAGGCCGTGCTGCCGGCTTCGGCGCCGGTGGCAACGTTTCCATAAAGGTCAGTCACGCCAGCGGTGTTGACCGTAAACGTGTAACTGCCATCGATTGACGAAACAAAGTTGTTGAAATTCGAAATCTCGAACTCTGTGTTGTCGGTGCCAGCAATTGGCGCGATCGTAATTGCACTGGTGATGAGGTTTGGCCCACCGGTCTTGCTGTAGGTGATGTCTTTATAAGTGAAAGTCGTTGGGTCGATCGGCTCGGAGAAGGTGACGTCGATCGAGGGAACAACGATGTTCCTGGGCGACTGGAAGCCGTCCTGGAGTACGGCGATGGTGGGTGCGACGGTACTTGTGGTCCAGGTTTCCGATGCCGAGCCCACGCCGCTGTCTCCCTGCATGTCTGAAACGCCTGAGGTATTAATCGTCAGCGTGTAGATGCCATCTGCAGCCGTGAGCGATGACAGACCGGAGATCTGATAGGTGGTGTCACTCAACTGCGTAATGGTGACGCCGCTGGTAATTCGGTTTGTCGGATTACTGCCCAACGTTAGCGAAATATCGCTGTCATCAAAGGAATTCGGATTGATGGCCTGCGTGAAGATTACCGTGGCCGTGTCGAGTGGCGAGTTCCTTCGGGCAGGATTCTTGGCGCCGACGCTTACAACAACGGGCTGGTTGCCGGCGGTGGCCCATCCGGCCGAGAGCGACCCGGCTCCTACATCACCAAATGGATCTTCGATGCCGGCCGCGGTAACCGTCAGGACATAATTGCCGCCGGAGGCAGTCAAGATGTCCAGGCCGCCGATGTTGAACGTGCTGGGCGAAATCTGCGTGATCGTAATACCGGAGTTGGCGGCTATCAGATTAGGTCCGCCATTGAGCGACAAGGAGAGATTGGCGCTGGTGAAAGTCGTTGGATCGATCGGTTCATTAAACGCTACGGGAACCGAATTCAGCGCCCCCGCCTGAGGGCTGCTGACCGGTCCAACCGATGCTACGCTCACCGGCCCCGTGACAGCCGGCTTGAAGTAAACGGTGTAGATGCCGCTGCTGTTATCATCGAGGAGATGCAGCTCATAATCGATGTGTGAGACACCGGCCGAGTCGAAGGTCCGATCGGTGGTCCAAGCCTGATCGCCCACGCGAATCGGCGTGCCATCTGATCGAACCACCTTATAGAGCGTGTATCCCGCTCCGGGGTCGGGCATCTGAAGATAATCCCAACCGCTGGTGAAATTGGCCGAGATGGTATACGCCAGCGCGCCGGCGATGGGCGCCGAGGTCGGATTGGCAGCCTGGTTAACAGCGGCGGTGGTTCCGTCCGAGAAGTAAATCATGTCCGGCAAATCGCCGACGTTGGGGGTGTCTTCAGCCAGGTAGCTCGTGGAGCCGGTGTCGTTGGCAAAGGCAAAGTCACCGGCATGAATCAGCGTATGCGTCGTGACGCTGGTGATCAGGCTCGTGTCCATGCCGCCAAGATTGTCGGCATGGGTAAAGGTTGCCGTAAAATTCGTGAAGATTCCCTGGAGCGTGCTGGTGATCAGGAAGCTTGCATCGCCAGTAGCGCCTGGCGCCAAGTTGCCGAAGCTGATGTTGAGCGACGGGGTTTGCCTGGCATTTCCGACCTGGGTTCCAATGATCGTGAAGGTGTCGAGCAGCCCCTTGCCGTTTTCGATAATCTTCGGCTGGGCCGTCGAGATTGAAAGATTGTTCGCGGCGCCCTTTCCAACATTGGAAACAAGCAAACCGAGTGTGGCGGGCTCGCTGGGTTCGACGGCATCCGTGAACGGGTCATCCCCAATCACATCCTTCTGCAGGAAGTAATTGAGCTGCAATTTCGCCTGCGGATAAACAGTGATGGTAGTTGGGAAGATCGGCGTGGTCACCAATCCACCCATGTCAGGATCCGTATAAGAAAGGGTCCCACCGATGTGATACTGCGTTGCCGCATCAGGCGCGGCGGAGTCGGTCGGGATAAATGTGAATTCGGCGGTACCCGTCGCGAGTGCCGCAAGCTCACCCGTACCATCCACGGCGGTTAAGCCGCCGCCGAGCTTGGGATCGGAAATATAGAATTTCCCATCGACGGGGTTTCCATTGGCGTCGGTGACGATCAGCGTGAGTTTGACGTTCTGCAAAGCGTCGGTCGACATGCCATTTTTCAAGGTCAGCGTGCCGGTGAAGGCTGAGCGCGTCAGTGTCGCGGTCTGGTCGATCTGAAGCTTGACAGTAGCGCAAACACCCTGGCCGGCGACATTCTGCTCGGTCGTGGCGACGGCCGCACGGATTTCGTCCATGATATCGCTGTAGCCATCAGCGGCAGTCGCGTCGATGGCATCGCCGGCAGTGGTAAAGGCGTTGACAAGGCTGTCGCGATCGAAGAAATCGGTGCTTTGGCCCGCGGGCACCTGGGCCACGGTGTAAATTCCGGCGTTGAAATAATCGACGCTGCGGTTCCAGCGATTGATCAGATCGTTGGCGTCAAAAACAGTGACGGTGTCGGGAAGCGTCGTAGCCAGCAAAGTGCTTCGCTCATCATTGGTGATCTTGTTTCCGCCATCGCTGGAATCATCAATGGCGCCGAGGAATGCGGCGAACCACTGCTGAAGCGTGGCGCCCTGAGTGGTTCTGATCCAATCGCCATCGGTTCCCAGCAGCGTTGAGTAGGCATTGGTGATCTGAATGATCCGGTTGTAAAGAGTCTCTGCCATGGTGATATCAGCAGGATCAGCGTAATACGCCGGCGGCTGATAAGTGTCGGCCGGCGTCGCGGAGCTGCCACCGCCCGGCGAGCCGATTGAGCCCAGGCCAAGCCAACTGCCGCCGCATGCGTTGATGATGTCAATGAGCTGATCTTTCACGCTCCAGATTGACTTGAGGCCGTTCCAGATCGAGGAAGGACTGAGTGAAAAGTCCGGATTCATCATACCGGTGACATCCGGCGGCGGGCCGCTGTCTGCCTGGGTTGCACCCTTGATCCATCCGAACGCCTGTTTGATTAGACTGCCCGGCGATCCATTGAATGCATTACCGACATTGCGAATCGTGTCAAAGAAGCCGGTTGCCGCTTTGCCCACGGCGGTCTTGTCCAGGACAATCTGAAATGCATTGACGGCAATATGTTCCAGGCATGGGCTGCAATTACTGGATGCTTCAACATCGGGCGCCGGGTCTTGTTCGCCTCCGGTTCCGCCATTCGTCGGGAAGTTACCTAGAGTTCCGCTACTCGATCCGATACTGGGACCAAAGCCGCTTTCGATCGAGGTGACGACTTCCTGGGCGTTGCAGTCGCGGAATGGAATGTTGATCGGATCGATGAACTGGTGCGACACCTCATTTCCGCCGCACTGATATTGATATTCGAACTTGATGTTCAGCATGCATGGCGACGGCGCGTTGTCGTTGGGGCGCATATTCGAATCGATGAGAATATCGTTGGCTGCCGAACCGGCGCGCGTGACAGTAACGGGGACCGTGATCGAACTCTTGGCAGGCAATTCCCCAATCGTCAG
>JANWHF010000340.1 GCA_025450555.1 Tepidisphaeraceae bacterium
AATATGCCGTGTAAAAACCACGCGCCGCTCTGCGCGACGCGAAAGATCCAGTAGCGGTTGCCTGCTTCATCCAGGACGTCAAAATAATCGCGCGTTTTCCATCGCCCTTTCCACCACGGGCCGGTGATGCGCTCCGGCCCGCGCGCGTGGAGCAGGCGATGCACGTCGCCGTGATCGGTAAATGAGATCGGCTGCCCCTCAATGCTGGACCAGGGCACGACTATCACCTGGAGAGCGCGCGGCCGGCGTAGCAGCCGAAGAGGCCGAAGCAGATCGACGGCAGTCCGCGTGCTGTGATGAACCGCGACGGCAGCAGCGCTGTCGCGCGATCGGCAGGCTTCCTCGGGCAGATGCGATTCGACCAATTCGCCCCATTCCACCGCCGGCTGCGAGACGCGAGTCGCATCAGAATCGAGCCGGGCGCGCAGCCGCTCGACCAGATGATCGAGGGCGGCGGCATCGCGCTCTTCCTGGCCGCCAATCAGGGCCGCCTGCTCATCATCCAACGGCTGGGCCGACGTGATCTTCAGGCTGATGCGGACAAATCCTTCGCGGGATTGCAGCGTTTCCAACACGCAGCCCAGCAGCTTGAACAAAGCTGATTCATTGCGGCACGGTCGCGCCAGCCCCACCGTTTTTTCCACCGGCGCGCCGTAGGGTTGCTCAAAAGTCAGCTTTAATTGCCGCGCCCCTTGGCCGCGCTGGGCCAGTTGCCGGGCCACCTCTCGCGTCAATTGCTGTACGGCAAAGCCAATTGCATCGAGCGATTCGACGGCCCCCTCAAATTCCAGCGAAGCGGCAATGGGCGAGCGATGAGGCAGAAACAGCAAGGGTTCATGAGCCGACCCGAGGGCCTGATCGATCCGCTGAAGAATCAGCGGGCCAAACCGCGCGGCCAGATCATTGCGCGGAAGCGCGAGCAGCGCGCCGATGGTGTGAATACCCAGCGCGGCAAGAAGCTCGGTCGTTCGATGTTCCAGCCGCAAGGCTTGGGGTGGAAGCGGCGCGAGGGCATCGGGCAATTGATCGAGGGAAATGCCGCAGATTTGCTTTCCGCACGCGGCCAACGCCCAGGCCGCGCCGGCAGTTGGCGCGATGGCCAGGGATGCAGTGATTCGCAGCCCGGCCAGTGCCTTGGCTACTTTATTGCGAAAGTTGTGAAGCCCGCCAAACAGGCGCTCCACGCCCGTGGCATCCAGGAAAATCGAATTGGGCGGCTCCAGGCTGACGCCGGGGCTGAATCGCATCAGCCAATGGCCTAAGGCTCGCAACGATCGCAGATCAGCATCAGGTGTTGCAGGCAAATCGATCAACTCGCTATGCCGCGCGCGAGCCTCGGCCAGCGTCATGCCGGGATAAATTTCCTTTGGCGCATCGGGGCTGACATGAACGACGATCTGGCGATTGCCGACCGTTTCAATCAGGACAAAAGGCTTATCCAGTAGCTCGCGCCGGCAAGGCTCGCTCGCCCTGGACGAAGCTCGGCGCAGCCGATCGATCGGCCAGTTGGCCAGATGCGCGCACAGCACGTGTCTCACGGTCTACCTCCAGAAGAAGGACTTGGCTGGTTCGTCCGGGGTTGAACGAAGACCGTCTTCCGTGACCGTGGAGAAGTTCCACGTTCCATCGCTGCACCTGTGGGCTGCCCGGGGCCGGCTCAATCAGCCAGCGGCTGGCGGCCGCGTAGGTGGCGATATTTCGCGACTCATAGCGGCGCATGAGGACCCCCACGCCGCCCCCGCGCTCGGCAGCAAGCTGCAGCCGGCGCGCTTCGATGGGCGAAAGCTTGTCGATGCTGGCCACCGTCGCGCTCAGGCCAGGGCATCGCAGGCATTCAGCCAGCGCCCACATCTGCTCGGATCGGCCGGCGCAGCGCAGCAGCACGAGACGGCGAAGATCGATTCCCGCGGCAGCCACCGCCGGCAGGTACAATTCGCGATCCGGATCGCACCAGGCAATCGCCCCGCCGTTCTCCTGCGCCGCCCGCGCCAGCAATAGCGCAAACGAGAGCGGAAAGCCGGCCGACTTGCGCCACAGCAACTCATGCACGGCACCGCCCTGAAACTGCCCATGCGGAGCCATTTCATCCAATGCTTCGATGCCTGTGCGAAACCCGCGCCGGCTGGCCATCGGCGTCGCCTTGATTTCCATCAGCCGGCGCAATGCGGCAGTGCTGTTTGAAAAATGAGTCGCCAGGGTTTGCACGGTGTTAGGGTATTGGTTTTGAGAATCCTCCGTCAATCCCCACTTGTCCGGATTTGTTCAATGAGGGTGAAACGTGGCGCGAAATTGCTCGCTGGCTAAAAATCTTGCGGATCGCATCTCACGCATCCACAATGCAATTAAGGTCAGTTCAACGAAGTTCAGCAGCGAGGAAACATTCAATGCCCACGCGACGCCAATTTCTAAAAACCGCCCTCGTGGCATCCGGCGCGGCGGGCATCGCGGGGGCGTTTCCGGAGTCGATCCGCAAAGCGCTGGCGATCGAGCCGGAGCCGGGCAGCACTTATCTTGATGCCGAGCATGTCGTCATCCTCATGCAGGAGAACCGCTCGTTCGATCACTGCTTCGGCAGCCTGCGCGGCGTGCGCGGATTCAACGATCCGCGAGCCATCACACTTCCCGATGGAAACCCGGTCTGGGTGCAGGCGAATTCTGTCGGGCAGCGGTACGTTCCATTTCGATTGAACATCAAAGATACCCAGGCCACCTGGATGGGCTCACTCCCGCACACCTGGGCCGATCAGCAGGATGCGCGCAATGATGGGCACTACGACCGATGGCTGCCCGCAAAGCGATCAGGCCATCGCGCTTACGCAGATTTGCCGCTGACGCTGGGCTATTACACGCGCGAGGATATTCCCTTCTATTACGACCTGGCCGATGCCTTTACGATTTGCGATCAGCATTTCTGTTCCTCACTGACTGGTACAACCCCAAATCGTTTGCATCTGTGGACAGGAACCATCCGCGCAAAGCAAAGTTCCAATTCACCGGCCAATGTCCGCAATGAAGATGTGGACTACGGCGCGTGGGCAAGCTGGAAGACTTTCCCGGAGCGGCTGGAGGAACATGGGACCTCATGGAAGATCTATCAGAATGAGATCACCATGGAATCGGGGTTGAGTGACGAGCAAGCCGCCTGGCTGGCGAACTTCGGCGATAATCCCATCGAGTATTTTTCGCAGTTCAATGTTCAATATGCACCACGCCGTCGGCAGTACATTGCGCGGCGCATCGAAGGAATTCCTCACGAAATTGAGGCGATGAAAGGAAAGCTCGCGCAAGTCAGCGGGCGAGAAAAAGTTGCCCTTTCAAAACAAGTTGATCATTTGGCCGGCCAATTGAAGCAGTTCAAAGAGGAGGCAGCGCAATTCACCGACGCAAACTTTGAGAAGTTGCCGGCCGATGCAAAAAGCATTCATTCGAAGGCCTTTTGCGCCAATGCGGACGATCCCGATTACCGGGAATTAACGCAAATCAGCTACAGCGAAGATGGCAAGACGCATCACGTTAATGCCCCTAAAGGCGATGTTCTCTATCAATTTCGCAAGGATGTTGCTGACGGAAAACTGCCGGCGGTTTCATGGCTGGTCGCGCCGGAACGATTCTCCGATCATCCCAGTTCGGCATGGTTTGGCGCTTGGTACGTCTCTCAGGTGCTCGACATTCTCACGCAGAATCCCAAGGTCTGGGAAAAGACGATTTTCATCCTGACCTACGACGAAAATGACGGCTATTTCGATCACGTGCCGCCGTTTGTCGCGCCGAGGCCGGATCACGAGGAAACCGGAAAGGTTTCGAAAGGAATCGACACCTCGATCGAGTATGTGGAGTTGGCGGACGATTTGAAAAGAACTTCCGCTCGTCATGCTCGAGGCGGGCCAATTGGCCTGGGCTTTCGTGTGCCGATGATTGTCGCCTCCCCCTGGAGCCGGGGCGGTGTGGTTTGTTCTCAAGTCTTCGATCATACCTCCGTCCTGCAACTGCTGGAGAAATGGCTGACGCACAAGAGCGGCCGAAAGATCGTTGAGCCGAACATCAGCGCGTGGCGCCGCACCGTCTGTGGCGATCTCTCCTCGGCCTTTGGACTGACTGAAGATAAGAAGGATGCTCTGGCATTTCCGCCGCGCGACGAGTTTATCGCGCAGATTGAACGGGCGCGATCGAAGAAATTGCCGGATGATTTTGCACCGCTGACTGCCGGGCAGCTAAAAGCCCTCAATGACAACCCACAAAAGAATTCCTTTTTGCCTCGACAGGAACCTGGTCTCCGTCGCTCGGCGGCGCTTCCCTACCAACTGGATGTCCGCGGCGCACTGAATGAGGCCCGAAATCAATTTGTAGTAAAGTTCAAAGCTGGTGCCGATCGTTTTGGACCTGCGTCGGCTGGAGCGCCGTTCGTTGCTTATGCCATCCTCGGCCCCGGGAAGATCAAGGTACGGAATTATGCGGTTGCTGCCGGCAACGAGATTGAAGATTCGTGGCGGCTCGATGCATTCGAGAATGGCGCCTATCACATCCGCGTCTGTGGCCCGAACGGGTTTTTTCGAGAGTTTGTCGGCTCAGCCACTGCTTGGCTACTAAAGATCGGGCTTGGTTACTCATATGTACCAAATTCGCGCGATTTGTCGGGAGATGTCGAAGCAATAGTCGAGCCATATCCCCAGCAGCTGCCGATTGATATTGAGTTGGAAGGCTTTGCTTATGGACCAGATATCCTTCGTACGGTCTCAAAGATGGGAGTTTTTAATTTCTTCAAAATCGACGCCAGCAAGAGCTTTGGCTGGTACGACTTTGCCATACGAACGTCCGACCAAAAGTTCCAGCAGCGTTACGCGGGCCGGGTGGAAACGGGCCGATGGAGCATGAGCGACCCGCAAATTGGAGGCTGAAGTTCACGAACCGCCACGATCCGGCAGTTCCCATATCATTCCCGCCGGCCCTGCATTCACGATTGGTGTTCCATTGAGCGTTGCACTCTTGCCTGCACTGGCATGAACGTGTCCTGAAACCACCAGGAGAGGCTTCTTCTGAAGAATCAAATCGCGAACGGCCGTGCTCCCGAGACTTTGTCCCGAAGAAGATCGATCAAGCAATCCCTTCGGCGGAGAATGTGAAACCAGTACGGCGTGATCCGGACACACCTCCAGAAGTTTCGCGGCCTGCTCTTCCGATAGATCAAAACTCCAATCGCCAAACGGTGTCACCGGCACTCCGCCG
>JANWHF010000341.1 GCA_025450555.1 Tepidisphaeraceae bacterium
GGCAGGTAAATGCTGAACGTCGTCCCCTTCCCCATCTCCGACTGCACATCGATCCGCCCCTTGTGGTGTTCGATAATTTCTTTGCAGATGGCGAGTCCGAGGCCGGTGCCGCGCTGTTCGCCTTTGCGGGTGGTGCCTTTGGTGGTGAAGAAGGGCTGGAAGATTTTGGGGACCAGCTTTTCCGGGATGCCGGGGCCGGTGTCGATAACCTGGATGCGCACTTCCTGATCCAGTTTCTGCGCCTTGACGGTGATGGATCCGCCCTTGCCCAGCATGGCCTGGCGGGCGTTGATCAGAAGATTGAGAAGAACCTGTTCGAGCTGGACTGGGTCGCCAAACACATCGATCTCCGGCTGGACCTGCACGCGAAGGGCAATTCCGTCTTTCTGCGGATCGCGCGCCAGCACGGCCAGCGTTTCATCCACCAGTCGCTGCACGCCGACTTGGCCGAAGATCGATTCGCCGCGCGCCAGGCCGAGCATGGCGGTGCAGATTCGGCCGGCCTTGGTAGAGCTTTGGAATGATTTGCTCAGCGCCTTGCGGATCAGCTCCATGTCCGGCGATTCGCCTTCGGCGCTTTGCAATGCATATTGCGAATAGCTGACGATCGGCGTGAGCAGGTTGTTGAATTCGTGGGCGATGACCGAGGCGATGGTGCCGATGGTCGCCAGCCGCTGCGATTCGGTCAGTTGCTCGCGGAGGGCCGAGAGCTGCTCCTGCATCGAATCGAGCTGTGCGTGTAAGGTCTGCTCCGAAACCGCGATAGGCGACTCAAAATCTTTCACTGTACCGGATGTATCGGCCCCAGCCATGGGCAGCCTTGACGAAGGTACAGTCGAACGTGTGATCGCGATTTATTGGACGCGCTTCTCACCTGAAATTGATTGTAAATGTCGCCCAGATTCGCTATTTCAAAGCGCCTCACACCAGATCGCACGCCTCCGGCGGCATCCATTTCTCGGGCTTGCCTTTCCATTTGATGTTGCAGCCGATTGGGTTGGTCAGTTGAACGGCCGGCTTCTTGCCGCAGAGAATGGCATCGACCGCATCCTGCAATTCGTGCGTGGTCTGTTGGCCGGGATGGCGCGGGTTGTCGTCCATTCGGCCGGTGTATTGCAGTTCCCAACGATCACTTTCGCCCTTGCCGAAGACGAAGAAGTGCGGCGTTTTCAGCGCGCCGTAGGCGCGCGCAACCTCCTGCGTTTCATCGCGCAGGTACCGAAACGGAAAGTTTCGCTCGCGGGCGCGCTGGATCATGTGCGGCAAATCGTCCGTGGGATGATTCTCCGTTTCGTTGGAATTAATGGCAATGAACGATACGTCCTTGGGCGCGTATTCCAGCGCAAAATCGATCATGCGCTCTTCGCTGCCAATCACATAAGGACAATGATTGCAGGTGAATGCGATCACCATCACCCGGCAGCTGGCCTCGTCGCAAAGACGATGTCTTTTGCCATCCGTTCCGGGCAGATCAAATTCGGGGGCGGGTTTTCCCAGTTCAAGTGTGAATGCCATCAGTCATCGACCTCCAATCCCAGGTGAAGCAGGTCTATGCAGCGGTCCTGCATCGGATTAAAACGATAGGAGCCATGACTCGTACTGTCATCCGAGGCTCGAAAACCATGAGAAACCATCCGTGGGGACTGATCTGTTTCATTCTATTGCTTGTCGCACCTTGCGCCAGTCAGGCGGCGCCGCCGGAGTCGATCAACCTTCGGCGTACGGTCACCGTGCAGGTCGTGGAAAAGACCAAGGATGCGGTGGTCAATATTTCGGCCACCAAGCTGGTGAGCCAGCGGGTTTCGGGATTTTTCGATCCATTCTGGTCGCAGATCGACCCGAGCCAGGTCATGCAAGTGCCTGCCAATTCGCTGGGAAGCGGATTTGTGATTCATCCAGATGGCTATGTCGTCACCAACAATCACGTCATCGACCGCGCCCGGGAGATTCATGTCGAGCTGGCCGATGGGCGAAAGCTGCCGGCGGAGATTATCAGCGCCGATCGCCAGGCCGACTTGGCGATCTTGCGCATTCACAGCGATAAGCCCTTTCCGACCCTCGAACTGGGCGACAGCAGCGACTTGATGATCGGTGAGCCGGTGATCGCGGTGGGCAATCCGCTGGGCTACAGCCACAGCGTCAGCACCGGCATCGTGTCGGCTATTCACCGCGATCTCAAAAACAGCGATGGAAAGACAAGCCTCGCCGACTTGATCCAGACCGATGCCGCGATTAATCCGGGAAATTCTGGCGGCCCCCTGCTCAACGCCTATGGCCAAGTGATCGGCATCAATACCGCCATTCGCAGCGACGCGCAAAACATCGGCTTCTCGATTCCCATCGATCATCTGCGCGATCTGATCCCTGAGCTGATGAATCCCACGCAGGCCAACAAGGTGAATATCGCGATCAAGTTAAAAGAAAGGCGGACGCTTTCGCCGCCGGATCATATTGCGATTTCGATTTTGACTGATGGGAAAACGCCGCATGAGGCGACGGCGATCGATGGCCTACATCCGGCAAATATCGTCGATGCCTACGCGATGCTGATGCGCATTCATGTCGGGCAGGCCGTTACGTTGGCGGGGCCATCGAATCGAGTCTTCGAGAAAGTGGTCGCCCGGGCGGTTCCGCTTCCCGATGCGATTGTGCAGGCACACAGGATTCTTGGAATTACGATTGAGCCGCTGACGCCGATGCTGGCGGCAAAGCATCATCTGGATGTGGAAGATGGAATGCTGGTCCGCTCGGTGGATGCCGACGGAATTGGAGCACAAGCCGGACTGAAATCCGGAGACGTGATCGTCCGGCTCGGGCGCTACCGTGTCTCGACGTTAGATGATTTTGCCGCACTGGTCACGCACCTGCCGGAAGCCGGGCGTGTCGAAGTGGGTGTCGTGCGGGGCGACCGGCTTTTACATGGCGTTCTGTCTTTCGAAGATTAGAAGAAGATTTCACCACGGAGGCACGGAGACACGGAGGCCTGGTTTTGCTGAAGTGTGGGCCGATGCGGGGGATGCCATTTGATTTGCGCCGAGGACGCCAAGGAGCCAAGGACGCCAAGAAGAAAAACTATAAAAAGGAATTTCTTGGCGCTCTTGGCTGCCTTGGCGTTCTTGGCGCAAATCGAACGGCTTCCCTCGCGTCGGCCCACACTTCAGCAAACCGCGCCTCCGTGACTCCGTGCCTCCGTGGTGATATTAATTCTGATGGCCGCACCGAATGAGAATTCTCGTCGCTCCTGACAAGTTCAAAAGATGCCTCACGGCGCTGGAAGTTGCACAAGCGATGGCAGAGGGAATCGCGCGCGTGATTCCCGAGGCGCAACTCGATTTATGTCCCATGGCCGACGGCGGCGAAGGAACGGTGAGCGCGCTGGTTGCCGCCACAAATGGGAAATTGCTGACGCGCCGCGTGACCGGTCCACTACCGGAAATGAAAGTCGATGCGACATTCGGAATGCTTGGCGACGGGCAAACCGCCGTCGTCGAAATGGCTGCCGCTTGCGGCTTGGCGCTCCTTCCCCTCTCCCAGCGCGATCCTATGTCGACCACTACCTTCGGTACTGGCGAACTTCTCATGGCCGCCGCCGAAGCCGGTGCAAAGCGTGCCATCCTCGGCATCGGCGGCAGCGCCACCGTGGACGGCGGCGTCGGCTGCGCGCAAGCGTGCGGGCTCCCGGTGTTACTGGAAGACGGCGAGCCGGTCTCTCCGACCGAGCCACTTTGCGGCCGCGATTTGGACAGCATCCTCATGATCAAACATGGACGCGGGAGTCCGATCGAACGAATGCAAATCATGGTCGCCTGCGATGTGGTCAATCCGCTGTTTGGTCCCAATGGAGCGGCGGTGGTTTTTGGTCCCCAGAAAGGCGCAACGCCACTGCAGGTGCAGCAACTTGACGATTCGTTGCGTCGCCTCGCTGAGCGCACAGGGAAGCTCGACGCCGCGAATACACCCGGCGCCGGCGCGGCCGGCGGCCTGGGATTCGGCATGCTCGCCTGGTTCGGCGCCACGCTCGCCAGCGGCGTGCAAACGGTCATCGATGCAGTGAATCTTCAATCGCGCCTGCGCGACGCCGATCTGTGCATCACCGGCGAAGGAAAACTCGACGAGCAAACCCTGCACGGCAAAACGCCGATCGGCGTCGCGCGAGCCGCTCGAAATGCAGGGGTCCCTTGCATTGCGCTGGCCGGTTCGCTGGGAGCGGTGCCCGAGACATTTCGAGCCGAGGGGTTAAATGCCTGGTTTTCCATTTGCCCCGGGCCAATCACCCTCGAACAATCGACGGGCGACGCGCGCCGCCTGCTGGCGGACGCCGCCGCCAATGCGGTTTCATTATTCAAGGTGCATCACAGCGACAAGCGAGGCTGATTTCATGGCAAGGAGACGAATCCCCAAAAACGCCCTCTTTGCCATGCTCGTGATCGGCATCTGCATCTTCGGCTACCTGGTCATCACGTTCTTTTTCCTGTATCGCGATTACATCAAGACGCCGCACTAATGTTGGCGCGGCATTTACTTCGGCGCGGCTATTTGCGCCATCGCCAGAAAGGGTGCCAGCCACCCTTTTCATAATCGCAACCAGTGGCGTGAGTTATGGCTTCGCCTTCGGCCAATTCGCCACGGGCCAGCGGGTTTGGGCTTCGATCATCAGCAGGCGGTTGTATTTGGCCAGGCGTTCGGAGCGGGTGATGGAGCCGACTTTGATTTGGTTGCCTGACCAGCCCACCGCGAGATCGGCAAGCCAGTCGTCTTCGGTTTCACCGCTGCGGGCGCTGATGGTGATGGACCAGCCGGCTTTTTTCGCCAGGGCGTGGGCCTCGGCGGCTTCGGTGAGCGTGCCGATCTGGTTGACTTTCAGGAGCAGGGCCGATGCGGCATCGGATTCGATGGCTTGCGCAATGCGCTGCGGGTTGGTGCAGAGCAGATCATCGCCGAGTACGAGCGCGTGATTGCCAATCCTCCTTTGCAAAGCAGGCCAATTGGACCAATCTTCTTCTGCAAGGGCGTCTTCGACGCTGATGATGGGATAACGCTCGACCCACTGCGCAACTTGATCGATCATCTGGCCAGGCAGAAGCGACCTCCCTTCCAAGTGATAGCGTCCTTCAGAAAAGAAATGGCTCGACGCCACATCGATCGCAATCGCAATATCTTTTCCCGGCGCAAAGCCGGGCGATCGAATCGATTCCACTGCATCTTCCAGCATCGCGTCGATCGTTGGGAATGGCGGCGCCAGGCCGCCTTCGTCGGCAACCAGGGGCCGCATTTGATATTTCCTGGCGCACAGCGCCGTCGCAGCACGATACACCGCCGACGCATCGGCTAGTCCCTGATCGATCGAGGATGCTGACAGCGGCACGATCAGCACATCCTGGATCGGCACCTGCCCGCCGGCATGTTTACCGCCGCTGAAAAGATTGATCGTCAGGCGGGGAAGCGTTTGCGATGATTCATCCACCATCGAAGCAAAATGCTCAAAGAGCGGCTTCTTTGCCTCCATCGCGTTGGCACGGGCGAAAGCGATGGAAACCGCCAGCAACGCGTTGGCTCCGAGCTTTGATTTGTTGGGCGTTCCGTCCAGCGCGATGATTGTCTCATCGAGCTGCCGTTGGTCGGCAAAGCTTTTCCCGCGCAAAGCACTGTTAATTTCCCGATTGACGTGGCCGACTGCTTTGCGACAACCAAGGCCGCCATGGCGATTCGGATCGCCATCGCGAAGTTCGACTGCTTCGGCGCGGCCGGTCGAAGCGCCGGACGGAATGGATGCCCATGCCCGCGCTCCCGATGCGAATTCGCACCAAGCGCCGACCGTCGGCCGACCGCGGCTATCCAAAATCTCCATCGCGCTGACGCACTCAATCTTCGGCACGCTCTATCCTCCTTCAATCGCGGCGATGAATTCATCGGCCAGGCTCGCCACGCTGTCCGGCTGATGCTGTATTAACTTCAGAACCGCGCGGACCTGCCGATCTTTTTCGAACTTATCGAGATATTCCAGCGGCGAACGCCCCACGCAACGGGCCAGTAGACATCCCAGCGCGTGGGAGACGCCATCCTTCTCCGCTTCCTGCTTCCATGGAACGTCGCCGAGCGATTCGCGATAGCTGCGATAAAAATCATTTGCCGCATGGACAAATGCGGATCGGTGAGTGGTTAGATGGTGGCCCTTGCTCAGCAGATGGGCCATAGCAAATCCGATATCGAACGCCCCCTGCCCAAAATGAATCACCTCATGATCGAGCAGGATGAGCTGATCGTTGTAGACCAATACGTTCTTCGGACTGAAATCGCCATGAACGAGCGTATGTCGAGTTTTTACCGTGCGATCGATCAATCGATTCAGGAATTCGGCGGCTGCCGGTTGCTGACCCGCCGCATACTGGTAATACGGGTCGAGGCGAAGCGATTTAAAAAAACTGCGGTCCTCGAATTCCTGGGCCAGCTTCGTCCGATGCTCCCATCCGCCGCGATGAATGCATCCCAATAGATTTCCGAATTGCTCGACGTGACTTGTTCGCACATCGCCCGCCAGCAGCATCGTTTTCCAATTCTGATGCGGCTGCGGCACCGCCTCCATCGCGAGCACGAAACACGGCGCATCGAGGAAAATGAGTGGAGTGATGGAGCCCGGCGGCACGAGCTTGGCCAATTCGCGTATGCCTGCCGCTTCGCGTTCAATGCGGCGCGGGTCGCTGAGCCATTCGACGCTCACCCGCAGCCGAGGCAGCGCCTGCTTGAGCACCCAGGCTTTTCCGTTTTCACGTTCAACCAGGATTGCCCGGTTAGAAACACCGCCCGTCAGCCGCGTGAACATCGGCGTCTCCTCGGCGCCAATTCGGCCGCTTTCGCGCAGGTATTGCAGCAATGCCGCAAAATCCTCGATGTCGAGCGATTCGTTCGCCATGATCAACGATGCGTTATATCCGCCGGCTGAGGCGCAAGACAGTTTGGTTGATGCCCATCGGCAGCGGCGCGCCTAAACTTCTTCGCATGTCTCAATCGGGCCAGCACAAGATCGCCATCGTCGGCGCGGGAACGGCAGGCACCACCATCGCCTGGTGCTGCATGATGCAGGGTCTCGGTCGGCAGATCGCCCTTTACGATGCCAATCGCACGCGCGTCGAAGCGCAGGTGCTGGATCTGAATCATGGGCTTCAATACATGCCCACGGCCGCGGTTGAAGGATCGGACGACATCGGCATCTGTGCCGACTGCGACGTGGCCGTCCTCACCGCGGGCGTCCGCCAAAGGCCGGGGCAAAAGCGCGAAGAGCTGGCGGCGGCGAATGCCGAGATCTGCCAGAAGCTGGTGCCCGAAATTGTCGGCGTTGCGCCGGCCGCCATCATCGTCGTGATTACCAGCCCGGTCGACGCGATGACCTATGTTGCATCGAAAGTCAGTGGACTTTCCACGCGGCGCGTGATCGGCAGCGGCATGGTGGTGGACAGCTCGCGGTTCCGATACCTCATTGCCGAGCGCTGCCGGGTTACGCCGCGCGATGTGCATGCATTCATTGCAGGTGAGAATGGCGGCGAGGGCGTGCCGCTTTGGAGCAGCGCGGCCATCGCAAGCGTCCCTCTGCACGAGTGGGCGGTGCCCGGGCATGGCAAGCTGACCGTGCGCGATCGCGCGGAAATATTTGAGAACGTCAAGGAGGCGGCGCAATACGTCATCGCCGGCAAGGGAGCGACCAGCTACGCAATCGGGTTAGGGGTTTCGCAGATCATCTCAGCGGTTCTTAATGACGAAAACAGAGTGTTTTCCGTCAGTTCGATGCTCAATGATTACCGGGGGATCAGCGACGTCTGTCTGTCAGTGCCGAGCATCGTGAATCGAGGTGGTGTTGAAGCGCCGCTGCCGTCGCCGATGAACCAGGCTGAGGAGTTGGGATTGGCGGAAAGCGCCCGTTCTGCCCGTGAAATCCTGCGAAAAATCGGCATATGACCTTAACGACTTCTTGCTTTTGAAAAAATTTTTAAACGGATGACAATTTTCTCTTGCGTTCTGCGTTAATGAATCTAATAATCTAATCCAGATAAAGTTAGTGCGAAGCAAGCGGTAAGAAATTGAACTTCAGGCTTCGCAGGCAGTCGAGCCTTCGAAGCTTATTGTCGGGGGTCCTCCCCGAAGAAGGTTCCCCCCCTCCTTCTTCACCCCCCGACATTTTTAAACTTCTCTCTCAACCGTCCGGCCTCCCCTCCGGACGTACCCCCAAGTTGAGAGCCCTCAGCCGCGGATCCCCCCCGTCCGCGGCCTTTTTATTGGGTGGGTTTTTCCTGAAGCAACCCCAGTTTTCGCGAAGACTTTTTCAGCTCAGCTATTTGGATCCGGTGTGATTATCATCCTTATCACGCGCCAAGCTGTTTGCGGACGATCCAGACAGTCGCCGCGGCGATGGGCGTCATTTCGCCGTCGCCTATCGCACGCTCAAGGTCAGCGACTTTCAATGGTATGGCCCGACAGGTTTCATGCTCGGCGGCATCCAATCGCGCTTCGATTTGCTCTCGGGTGAGACTAAGGAAAATCGGAAGGATCAACTCCGGATGGCGGATCGAGCGATCTTCGGCAATCGCCGCGCAATGGATATCCTGGATTTCATAGGACTTGATATTCAATTCCTCGCCGAGCTCGCGCTGCATCGCCGCAAAGACATCGCCGGCATCGCCCGGCTCCATTGAGCCGGCGAAGGGATGCACTCGGCCAGGGTAGTAGGCAACCGATTCGTTTCGACGACCCAGCATCAAAAAGCCGTCGCTGGTCATAAGACCCGCACTGAGGCCTGTTGCGTTGGCTAACGCCGATTTTCCAAACTGGTCGGCGAGCTTCGGATTTAAAAGATTGGTCCCAAAGAAAATGCGATAGCTCGTCGGCGACAGAATCAGCTCAAGCACATCCGGCGTGGCATTCCATTGTTCGAGCCGGCACATCGGGCCATCGAATAGCTTCTTGCCCTTCTGCGCGTTGGCGGCCGACCAAGCTCGCTCGATCGCCTGCTCCACCTCCTTGATGTGCGGGCGGGAATCTTCAGTCCAAGTCGCGCGCACCTGGCCCGGCCGCCAATGACCGGTTACGAGCAAATCAAATGGAAGGTCGCCGGACATGAAGTCTTTTACAGCGTCTCGACGCGGATATTGGTGTTGGTGTAGATGCAGATCTCTCCGGCGATCTTCAACGCCGCCTCGGCAATCGCCTTGGGCGGGAAATCGGTGTGCAGCAGCAGCGCCCGCGCAGCGGAAAGAGCATACGGCCCGCCGCTCCCGATGCCGATGATGCCGTCGCTGGGTTCGATGACGTCACCCGCGCCGCTAACGATCAGGCTCACATGCTTGTCCACGACCGCCAGCATCGCTTCGAGCCGGCGAAGCACGCGATCGGTTCGCCATTCCTTGGCCAATTCGATCACCGCCCGGCGGGTGTTGTCGGGATGAGCCGCCAGCTTCTGCTCGAATCGCTCGAGCAGCGCGAACGCATCGGCCGCCGACCCGGCAAATCCCACCAGCACCTTCCCGCCTCCCACCGCGCGGATTTTGCTGGCATCCTGCTTGGCCACAGTATTGCCCAGCGTTACCTGTCCATCGCCACCCAGGGCAACGCTATCCCCCCGGCGGACACTGAGAATCGTCGTCGATCGCGCAGCTTTCATCGGCATGCCAAAACCTCCAAGCCGCGCTTCTACCGCGTGCGCGTCCATTCGACAAGGATGGCATCAATTACCACTTGGCAAGTGAGACGACGATGGCGAGGGTAGCTTTCTCATTTTCCGGCTCATGAATGGAGGCAAGAGCTATCATTTGGGAAGGAGGCAAGTGGAGTTGCGATGAAATGGAAAAAGACCCGAAGCTGGCGGCCGGTCGTTCCTCCAATTGCAACGCGCGAACAATCTGTTGAAGCGATTGCTGCGCTGCCCGGTGCTCAAGCTCGGCTGGATCGTATTGATTTCACAGAAGATTCAAATTACTGGCTGTGGACACTGCTCCTCGATCTACTTCATAACGCGGTGGAACAGTCGAAGTGGGATCAGTTGACGAAGATCATTCACATTTGCGCCGGCGTCAGTCAGGTTGGCGAGCGCGGCCAAATGTATCACCTCATGAGTGAGGCCTTCGAGGAGCACATCAGAATCCCCAAAGATCCCGAAATACTCCGCCATTTCTGGCGCCCATTCCCGCGCGAGCTGGCCGAGCATCTGAAGGGCCAGTGGTTTTTCGGCGGCCGATTTACTGGTCGGCGCTAGCCGGCACCGTTCCACATTCTGGACAGCGATGTTGGGTAGCGCGCAGGTCATATCCGCAGACCGCGCATTGGGTTTGAGATAAGCGCCGGGTCAATCGGCGGAGGCGCGCCGCGGTCGCGATGAAGTGCGCCATCGGGGCGAGGGAAAAGACCAGCAACAATCCCCAATAAGCGACGTCGAGGATCGAATATCGAACAGCCGAAAACCGCCCGATGGCGAACCCGCCGGATGCGACGGTAAAGCCTAACGCGCCGCGCATGGTCGACGTCGAATGATCAGCAAAGCGAGGCAACGTCGAGTCACGCGAAAATAAATGAACCTGCCAGCCCATCGGATGGCTGAAACCCGTTGCCCTCGCGAAGCGAAGATGGCCCCTCGATGAACATGCCTCCCAATAAGCGCTCGGCGTACCGTAACTGACCCACCCAAAGTCCTGGTCGGTTCGGACCCATTCAGCCACCGTCAATACCATCATCAGCGCGGAGAGGCACACGATCGTTTTCCAGAAGATACGGCACATAAGCACATCTAATCGTGGCTAAGCCCATTATGCGACCGTTAAGACAAAGAGGCGTGCGTTA
>JANWHF010000342.1 GCA_025450555.1 Tepidisphaeraceae bacterium
CGGGCGCCCCACAATCACCATGGGGGTCCAAATACTGGAAGGTCTATATCGACAACGAGCGACATCTGCATCACGCAATTCGCTACGTCAAACAAAATCCCCTGAAGGAAGGCAAACGAGAGCAGCATTGGAGTTTTGTCGTTCCGTATGCTTCCGCGCAACCAGACGCGCCCCACAAAGGGGCGGCTAAATGAATATGGACGATGCGAAGCATCGACGATAAGTTTTGAACGCGCAAACCGCTCGATACAACCACCGACTATCGCCCCGCATTCCCATTCCCATCCAGTCGTCCGCAGGCCCACAGGATTCCATTGGTCAGCAATTGCTGATACGCCGGGTCCGCGCCGGTTTTCATGTCGTGGCCGAGGGTGGTGCAGAAGACGCGCGTGCCGTGGTAGTCGTTGATCCAGGCGACGGTATGCACCTTCCCGGAGATCGGGCTTTTGGCCGTCAGCAGCGGCGTGGCGGTGGGCATCATCTTGATCGTGTTGTACAGCTCATCGCCGGCGGTTTTCCAATGGGCGGGAAAGTCGCGGATGATCGGATGGTCGGCAACTTTCACCGTTGAAAAAGGCTCATACTTGTCATGCACGCGCGTGTCCATGCCCACCAGCGCGTGCCATTTGGCATCCGCAATCGCTTCGCGTTCGGCCAGCTTCGGATCTTTCTTGTTCCGCGGCGGCCGATAGGTATGCATCGAACAGTGGATGAAGACGGCCGGCTTGCCCGCCGCCGCGACCTTGAGGGCGGCGTCGTAGTCTCCATCCGACCAGGCTTCGCCAAAGCAAATGTCGTAGATGATGACGTCGCAGTCCTTGCCGAAGGACGGGCTCTTGAATTCCGCCGCCATATGCGCGGCATCGGGAATGTGCCGAATGTCAATCTGAATGTCGGCCCGCTTGCTGATCTGCTCCGCCAGCTCGGCCGGCATCTTCTTGTAATCGTGGAAACCCCCACCCACGTACATCACCGCCCGCAGCTTCGCGGCAACTGCCGATTGAGCCGAACCAAAAAGAAATAATGCCGCACAAATTAAGATTATAAAACGCTTCATTGTTCCCTCACCGAAAGCTTTCTGTTCATTCTCGACGACCAGTCCCCCGGTGTCGTATGAAAGAGTGCAGCATCCCCCGGTTTCTCGTCAGTCGTCATTCAAAGCTGGCACTAGCAGTACATTGTAGTTGCCTGCAGCGCGCAACTCGCGCTCGACCTTCGACATGTGGTTCGCATATTCCGACGCGCGCACTCCAGGGCGGGAGGGCACGACGACGATGTACAGCCAGTCATCCTCGAGCTTACCGTCCCTGACTTCCAGGTAGATTCCGTCCCGCTGAGCATCCACGAGTCGCTGTTTGACCTTGTCTACGATTTCGCTGGCTTGCTGCTGGGTCGCAGGCATCGGAGCCTCCTTTGATTAAAACGATTCAAAGACGGTCTTCATGATTGAAATCGCTTCGCGAGCGTCGCGCCCGTCCACGTCAATTGATGGATGATAATCGGCGACGCAACGAAGCGTGTAAAGCCGTCCAACGAGCTCAGAGAGCCTCACGCGCTTGGTCTGATCGAGGTTTGTCATGTTTGTTTCGATCATACGGCGAATTCCCCCTGCGCCAGTCCGTCCAGGATTTTTCGGCCCCTCGTCACCAAGCGAAAATGTCACACCCGGCAGCCGCGATAACTCAAAGGTCACCTTTGAGTACGCGGCGTAGGTACGCCCGGCTCAGACAGGAGCGGTAATGCTCGCTGATCAACCGGTTGGCGGCCTTGCGGGCGCTCGCGCCTAAGTCAAACCAAGACTCCGACATTCTTTAAATCTTACGCTCGTTCAACGAGTCGTGGAAGGCGGATGTTGACCCGCACAAAGCCCGCGAGCGCCTTTCGACCCTCGCGGACTGGATTTCACGTCGCGCTGGGGGCGGAGACTGGCGGGTACTCGTGGGCTTTGGGCGACAGAAGCCCGGTTCCTTTGAGCAGCGCCATGGCGACGCGCACGTCACTCTTCTGAAGGGAATTGGACACGACCGCCATCGCCTGCTCGGTCATGGCCAGCAATTGATGGCGCGCCGAATCAACCGCCAAGCGTCGCCAGGCGCTCAGCGTCTGGGCGAAGCGAGGGTCGGCCTGCCAGCGGTAGGCGGTCTTGCGGCTGACGCCCGCCTGATCGGCGGCGGCGGTGATGCTGAGGCCGCAGCTCAGAGCGCGCAGGTAAACGAGCTGCGTGGGCGAGAGATCGGGCGGCTCCAAATCCTCGGGCACCGTCGCTGGCGCCGGAGTCGTCGGCGCCAGCGATGTGGTGACATTGGGCGCGGAAGCATGCGCGCAAGCGGAAATCGCCGTGGCGGCGGCGTCCAGAATCGGCGCGGTGGCCGAGGTCAACGCTCGAGACATAAGAGTCTCCTCTATAAAAGAGAAAGTGAATCGAAACACTCGGACGGCGTTCGCGCCGCCGGGCAACGAAACGCACACGCGTTCGTTAGGGTCCTGTTCACCCATGGTGGGGGTGTAGCAAAATTGATTTGGCTAAATCAAGGGTGTATCAGAAAGTAAATTATATTGACAAACGAAATCTATGATGGATCGTCGAGGTGGAGGGTCTTGAGGTAGCTTGCCGTGATACGGGAGGAACCACCGATACGCCGCAACTGGAGGGCGTCGCTCCTGCGACGCCGCGAGCGACGTGAGGGTAGCTGGATGGAAAGAGCCGCGCACGAAGTAAGCGGTTCGGACGCGCCGCGCACAGACAACCCGCTTACTTCGTGCGCGGCTCCTATGACTCATCCGTAAACCCCCGCGTGTCCGTTATGGTGAGCTCGCGGCGGCGGAGGACCGCCGCCCTCCAAAGCCTCCGGAATCGATTGGGCGACTGCATGCGATCGCGTTGGACCGACAATCGAGCGAATGTCTCAAAATGACACAGGTGTGACATCGGATGACTTATTCATAAGCCAATGCTATTTCACGGCTTACATTTAGAATTGCCTCGAATGTCAGATGAAAATCTCGCCGCGCGCATCCTTTTGTGACATTTGGTGACCTTCGACGGGAAAGGAGGCGTAAGATCTTGATCTTCCCACTGTTGCAAGGTGGGCCAGATTCGGAGTGATGTGAATTGAGTTGGAAATCGATAGCGGATTGGGCCAAAGCGCGGCCCGCGATGTTGCGTTTGGCCGACCGGCTGGGGCGGAGCCATGGGAGACTGCGCCTCTTGGATTATCTGACGCCGGCGCCGCGCCCGCTGCTGAAGCCTGATTTACGCGATTGGGAGAAGAAGGAATTTGCCGCCGTATGGATTGGCCATGCAACGGTGCTGCTGAGAATTGGGCAGACGACAATCCTGACCGATCCGGTTTTCTCAGATCGCATCGGCGTTGGGCTGGGCCTGATGACGGCGGGGCCGCGTCGATTGATTGGCCCTGCCTTGACGGCCCGAGAGCTTCCGCCGATCGATTTGATGCTGATTTCACACGCCCATTTCGATCATTTAGATCGCCCATCGCTCGTAAGGCTGCCGCGAAAGATACCGGTTGTCACCGCCGACCAGACGGCCGATCTCATTACCGATCTGGGTTATCGCAAAGTGCGGGAGCTGCGGTGGGGCGAACAGCTCAATTTGCCCAATGGCATGCGCATCACCGCCCGGCCTGTCGCCCACTGGGGCGCGCGAACCTTTTACGATCATCACCGCGGCTACAACGGTTATTCAATCGAATCCGGGAATCGTCGCGTCCTATATGGCGGTGATACCGCCTATCACGAAGGGTTCAAGGACATCGGCAAAGTCGATCTGGCGATCTTCGGCATCGGCGCCTATCAGCCCTACGTGGCGTCGCACGCGACGCCGGAACAGGCGCTTCGCATGGCTGACCATGTTCGCGCCGATTTCATTCTTCCGATGCATCATCGCACGTTTCGGCTCAGTTATGAGCCGCCACAGGAGCCAATGGAACGGCTGCTTGATGCTACCGGACGCAGCGCAGAGCGCGTCATCGTTCGCGAAGTCGGCGGACTATGGTCAGAAAATTGAGCCACGTCAGCTAAGCCATTATCAGACTCGCCCCCTCATCCATTTCGGCAGATAACCTCGCAAATTGCCGTCAATCAACCCAAGTCGCGCCCGTCCTGCGCCGACACATAGGATGAGCGTCTTCTGGCGCATGCGCCGGGAGCAGGGGAATGTCGGTGTTGGTATCGAGGGCGAGCCAGAGTGGAACGTCTGAAGCTTCTCATTATCGAAGATGACCAGGATCAGCGCGAGCTGATGCGCGAGATTCTCGAAGAGAGATTCGGGGACGGAACCGTCGCGGGGGCGGAAAGCAAGGCATCGGCGCTGCTTCATGAGTTGTCGTCTTTCGACCTGATCCTTTCCGACTACAACCTTCCGGATGCCACCGGAATGGAACTTCTCGAAGAGATTAAAAAGCGTTGCGATACGCCGGTGATCATGGTGACCGGCGAAAACGTCGGGCAAATTGCTGCCGAGGCCATTGGCCGGGGCGCAACCGACTACGTCGTGAAATTCGGCGATTACCTGTTCACGATTCCGCTGGTAGTCGAGAAGAACCTGGCCGTCGCGAAGATCAAGAAGGAGAACCAGCGTTTGCAGTCGGAACTCGAGCAAGCGCTGCGCGAGGTGCAGGAAAAGAATCTGCAGCTTGAAAAATCGCTGAAGCGCGTTGAGGAAGTGGCGGCCACCGATCCGCTCACGGGGCTTTATAACCGCCGGCATTTTGGAAAGGTCGTCGATCAGCTCTTCAGCGAAACGCAGCGATACGACACCGATCTGTCCTGCGTGATGATCGACCTGGATGGATACAAGCAGCTCAACGACAGCTATGGCCATCAGATCGGCGATCAGTTGCTGATCGTCGCCGGCAAGGTGATCTCGGCCAACATGCGAAAGATGGACGTGGCCGCGCGATATGGCGGCGATGAATTCATCCTGCTTCTGCCGCGCGCCGGAGGCGAGGAAGCGGCGGGGGTCGTCACACGAATTCGCGACCAATTCCGCCAGGCATCGGCAATCGTCCTGCGCCGAAACGAAGGCGTCAGCATGTCGGTCGGTATCGGCAGCGTGAAAGTGGACACGCCCGCCGGCTCCGAGCAATTGATCGCCGCGGCAGACGGCGCGCTGTATCAGGCCAAGGAAGGCGGACGAAATCGAATCGTCGTTTCACAAGCCGCAGGCGCATGAGGTTAGCCGCGACCTGGTGCAGCGCGACGTCTGCGGATGCGCCGAGCGCTCCGCTGTCGCGTCGCGGCTAAACTCGGCTCCGTTAGAGCGCTCGCGAAACCTCAAGTGGCGCGCGATATGCCCGACGCTGGCCTGGGTGCGATGGTCGATCGTGCCTGCGGTGGCCTTTATCGCGCTGTGCCTGGATCGCGGATATCAGAGCGATTTCTGGCAGCATCTGGCGCGGGGAATGCAGATCGTCGCCGACGGACATGTCCTTCATCACGATCCCTTTTCGTTTCTGACGACAAATCTACTGATCCGCGACGCCAACTGGCTCACGCAGGTCATGTATTGGCGCGCTTATAGCGTTGGCGGGCTGGAATTGGTGCAGGTTGCCAATGCATTGATCGTCGCGCTCACGTTGCTCGTTCTCATCCGGCATGCACACCGAAAGTGCAAATCACTTGCGGCCGCAATGCTGGCAGGGGCAATCGCTTTTTTAGGTCTGTGGCAGATGCTTCTCATTCGGCCGCAGACTTTGTCTCTGCTGCTCTTCGCGCTGCTGCATCAGCAGCTCGATGGAAAACCAGGGCGCAGGCTTTTGATTCTCGTGGCGGCCGTCATGGCATTGTGGTGCAACCTGCATGGTGGCTTCGCGATTGGCTTGGTTTTGGTCGGAGCCTGCTGCTTCTCTGACATGGTTGATTCACGGGTGCAGCGCCAATCCATCCCCGCCTGGCCTATTGTGACTCTTGCACTGGGATTCGCAGGCACGCTATTCAACCCATGGGGCATTGAAATCTATCGCGTGTCAAGCGAAATTGCTTTCCGTGCTTCCTCCAGGGGAATCGAAGAATGGCTGCCGCCAACGATGGGCAGCCTTGCCGGACAGATTCTGTTTCTTTCAATCGTGCTGATCGTCGCACTGTCGATCAAAACACGCCGCAAGCCGGGCATTCGCGAAGCATGTTTGGCAATCTTCTTCCTGCCACTGGCATTCCACAGCACGCGCATGATTGCCTGGTGGCTTCTGGCGATGACGCCAACTCTGGCAGATCTGATTGCAAGAATCGTGACAGAGAAACATTCCGCGCGTGATCTTCGCCCCTCCTGGATGGCCGCGGCTGTGATGCTGCTGCTTGGAGCCGAGGTGGCGCTGAGCGTGCCTTGGATGGAGCGTTACAACCCGGTCATGGGAACGCTCCGATCCGGACATCGCATCGAAAGCGATGTCGAAGCGGCCGCCGCCCATATACCGCCTGGATCGCGGGTCTTTACGCGGCTTGAATGGGGAGGCCGGCTCGATTGCGTTTTAGGGCCGCAGAATTCAGTCTGCATGGACGGCTGGATCGAACTCTACTCCGATCCCCAATGGCACGACTTCCAAACCGTCAGCGCCGGCCAGCCCGGGTGGCAGAAGATCCTGGATCGATGGCGGGTAAACCAGCTGTTGCTTGACAAAAGCTACCATGCCCAATTGCTGGCAAAAGTGCGTGAATCCGGCCAATGGGAGCAAAGGTTCGCCAGCGGTCCGGCAATCCTTCTGGTCCGAAGGAAAGCCCTCCAGAGTTAGCAACCTGTCGAAAAACCTGATTTTGCAACCTAACCTTTGCTCGAACCGATATACAGGTGAAGTGGAGCGTCGAGCGGCCACGGGAGTTTTCCCTTAGGCCGACCAGGGCATCGGGCAGCCTTGGTTTCCCTTATGATTGAACCGTCGATCTGACTCACGCGTTCAATTGAAGAACAGCCGCCATGAGGGCGGCACAATCGACGCTTCCCGGTGGAGGAAACCGTCACTTTTATGGACGAAGACCCATTTCTGGGTTGGGGCCTGAAGCCAGTGGAACTTGCCGATCAGGCCGTCCTCAATCCTTATTTTAATTCGCTGTCTGAGCCCCTATCAGACTATACCTTTTCCCAGCTCTATACGTGGCGGAACAGCCTGCGCATCCTGTGGAAGGAGATCGCGGGCCATCTGTGCGTCTTTGCCAATGGCACCGGCGACCTGACGCTGCTGATGCCGCCCATCGGTGATACGGGTGGAGATGCCGCGCTCAAAGCCGCCTTCGAGCTGATGGACGATTACAACGCCAACCATGGCGTGCCCGATCGCTCGCGCATCGAGTATTGCAGCGAAGAATTGCTGCGCCGATTCAATCGTGCCGCCCTGAAGGTGACACCCATGGGCGCTGATTACGTCTACGAGGTCAAACGAATGATCGACTTGGCGGGCGGGGATTTGGCCAGCAAGCGACAGGCGAAGAATCGGTTCATACGCAACTATCGGCATCGCGCCGAGCCTTACTGTGCAGCGGACCATCTCAAGGATTGCCTGGCGCTTCTCGACAACTGGAAGATTCACCAGGATGCGCAGCACCTGGAAGAGCCAAACGCCAACGCGATCAAGCGATCCAAAGAATCCATCGCCACCGCCTTATGCCTGGAGTCGGCCCAGACGTTGGGTATGCAGGGAATGGTGGTTTATGTCCAGGACCCGGCAAGCAGCAGCGCCCAAACTGGCCAATGGTCTCTTCGCGCCTTCACCTTTGGCGAAGTGCTGGGCCGCCAGCAGAGCAGCATCACGATCGAGAAGACCGATCTTGAAGTCCGCGGACTGGCGCAATTTGTCTTCAGCGAGTTTTGTCAGAAATACTGGGGACATTTGCCGCTGGTCAATGTCGGCGACGACTGGGGCCTGGAAAGCCTGGCCTGGACGAAGCAGAGCTATCGGCCCGTTAAAATGCTTCGCAAATTTGTGATGCGGCCGCAGGCGATCGCCACGAGCCCCACTGGAATTGAAATCGCGCCCATTGTCGCCACGGAAGCCGCCTGATTCCCTTCGGCAAGTCCATTACTTGGCAAGCATTACGCGCTCGATGAAGCCGGTGTCCACGTCGCCGCTCTGGAAATTCTGGTTGTCCATGATCTGCATGAGCAGGGGGATCGTGGTTTTTGTCGGCGCGATGTGAAATTCACCGAGCGCGCGCCGCATTGTTGAAATGGCTTCGGCACGGGTGGGGCAGTGCACGATCAGCTTTGCAACCATGCTGTCGTAATTGGGCGGAATGCGATAACCCGCGTAGACGTGTGTATCCAGTCGCACGCGCGGCCCGCCGGGAAGACGCAGCTCGCTGATTACGCCCGGCGACGGAGCGAATTTTCGCTCAGGATCTTCCGCATTAATGCGCACTTCGATCGCGTGCCCATTCTGCGGCACCTGTTCCTGCTTGAATGAAAGCGGGAGCCCCGATGCCACGCGAAGCTGTTCCTTGATCAGATCAAGTCCGGTGACTTGCTCGGTGACTGGATGCTCGACCTGAATGCGAGCATTCACTTCCAGCAGATAGTGGTTCTGGTCTTTATCGACGAGGAACTCGACGGTGCCGGCGTTGGTGTATCCCGCCGCCTTGATCAATCGAACCGCCGACTGACACAGCGCCTCGCGTACTTTCGACTTGAGCACAGGACTTGGCGACTCTTCGACCAGCTTCTGATGGCGGCGCTGCATCGAGCAATCGCGCTCCCACAGGTGACAAACATTGCCATGTGCATCGGCAATGACCTGCACTTCGACGTGCCGGCCAAATTCAATATACTTCTCGATATAAACAGTCGAATTCTTGAAGGCGTTTTCCGCTTCGGCCTGCGCCTGCCGAAGACCCGCCTGGAGCGAGACATCGTTGTGCGCGATGCGCATGCCCCGCCCGCCGCCGCCCGCGGCTGCCTTGATAATGACCGGATAACCGATTTCCTCAGCCAGCCTCAGGGCCGTGCGTTCGTCATCCACCGCGCCATCGCTGCCTGGCACTGTTGGCACCTTGGCCTTTTTCGCGAGCTTCTTGCAGGCGACTTTGTCGCCCACCGCGGCCATCGCACTGACGGGCGGGCCGATGAACTCGATCTTGCAGCTTCGGCAGACTTCGGCGAAATGCGCATTTTCCGCAAGGAATCCGTAGCCGGGATGAATCGCCTGCACGTCCGCAATTTCGGCGGCGGAAATAATTCGCGGAATGTTCAGATAGCTCTCGGCTGGCGCTGGGTCGCCGATGCAGATCGCCTGGTCGGCCAGCTTCAAATAAGCGGCATCCTTGTCGGCAGTCGAATAGACCACCGCCGTCTGAACCCCCATTTCGCGGCAGGCTCGGATGATGCGAAGCGCGATCTCGCCGCGATTGGCTATGAGAATCTTTGAGAACATTAATCAGGTTTCACGAGGAACAGAACCTGCCCGAATTCAACCGGCTGGCTGTCCTGGATAAGGATCTTGGCAATCGTGCCGCGGCACTCAGCCTTGATGTTGTTGAACACTTTCATCGCCTCGACGATGCAGACATCGGTCTCTTCATCGACGCGCGAGCCGACGTTGACAAAGGGCTTGGACCCTTTAGCCGGGGCGGCATAGAAGGTGCCAACCATCGGGCTCTTGATGCGCAGAAGCTTGGATTCGTCTTCGCCTTCATTCTCTGGCTTGGCCGCGGCAGGAGCGGATGCCAAAGCCTGAGGCGCAGGCTGCGAAGCGACTGGAGCTGCGTACATCTGCGGCGCTGCCGACATGGCAAATGCCGCCGCCCCGCGCTTGATCACCACGCGTCGCTGCCCATCACGTACGTCCACCGTGTTGACGTCATTTTCGGTCATCAATTCCACGATCTGCGACAGCAGGTTCACGTCCATCGGGCTGCCCGATGCCGCGGTGGGTTTATTGGCCGACTTCTTGTTGCTTTTCTTCTTTTCACTCAATGTGGCACCCCTCGAAGCTCCGATCGAGGCTGGACAGCACCTCGCACCCGGAGTGGGTAATCAGCACGTCATCCTCAATGCGGACCCCGCCTTCGCCCGGCAGATAAATCCCCGGCTCAATCGTCACGATCATCCCCGGCCGAAGCTCTTCATCCTGCGCGTTGTAATGCAGGCGGGGAAGCTCGTGAATGTCCCGGCCAATTCCATGCCCCAAACCATGGCCGAATTCCTTGCCGAACCCCGCCCGCTCGATCACATCGCGGGCTACGCGATCCGCCTGAAGCGTCGTTACGCCAGGCCGCAGAAACTTGATGGCTGCTTCCTGCGCTTCCAAAACCAGCTTGTGAATCTGCTTGATCTTCGGACTGACGCGACCCACCAGCATCGTGCGCGTCAGATCACTGCAATATCCCTTGAGCAACGCGCCCCAATCAAAAAGCAATGGCTGATCGCGCTGCACCAGCGATTCACTTGGGCGATAGTGCGGCAGCGAGCTGTTGGCGGCAGCCGCCACGATCACCGGGAAGCTGGAGTCGTTGGCTCCGCGCGATCGCAGCTCAAAGACGAGCAGCCCGGCAAGATAATTCTCAGTCAGCCCGGCCTTAATTTCGCCACGAATGGCTTCAAAAGCTTCCTCCGCCACCGCCACAGATTTGCGAATCAGGTCGATCTCATTGTCGTCCTTGACCATTCGGATCCTGGTCATGACGTCTTCAAGGGGAACCAGCTCGATCTGCTTGGAGCCGCGATCTTCTTTTTCCCGCTGGGCCCGGGCGGCGCGATCGATCGCGTCGATCTGGCCGAACGACGTGAAGTTCGACTCAAACCCCACGCGATTCAGATTGGCGTCGCACAGCACCTTGGCCAGCGCCACCTCCATCTTGTCTTCGCGAACAAAGGCCTTGATCCAGCCGGCTTCCAGCTCGGCCTGTTCCTTGTACCGAAAATCGGTGACGAGGAAAAAGTCCTTCTCGGTGATGATTCCAATGGAATCGTCGCCGGTGAAATTGGTCAGATAGGCCAGGTCCGCCGGGTGCGTCAGCAGCAGGCCATCGAGCTTCAGGTGCTTGATGGCATCGCGCACATTCTTCTGTCGGACCTTCAAATACGCCTTGGCGCGGCTGACAACTGGTTTGGTCTGCATTCGAGCTTGTTCCATGACAATCGTTCGCGAAGAGGGCGAAAAGTAATGGAGCGGTGGCGTGCCTGTCAACATGCCAACTGCCAGCGTGAAGATGGCAAACCTGCTGCGTCATTGAATTTGGACGGCTTTGCAGCGCTGTGGCGATGGCCTGGCTGCATTAATATCAGGTCATGCGAGCGGCCAAATCACCCAAGCAACTGCTCAAGACCTATCAGGCCAAACGAAATTTTGCCAAATCACCCGAGCCTTCGGGCAAGAGCGGCGCAAAGCCTGCGGGCTCACACAAAAAGCCCATCTTCTGTGTTCAAAAGCACTTGGCCAGCCACCTGCATTATGATTTTCGACTGGAACACAATGGGGTGATGCTCTCGTGGGCGGTGCCAAAAGGGCCTTCACTCGATCCGGCCGACAAGCGACTGGCTATGCGCGTGGAAGACCATCCGCGGGACTATGCCGACTTCGAGGGCGTCATTCCCGAGGGTTATGGCGCTGGCATTGTCATGCTGTGGGACAAGGGGACATGGGTACCGGAAGTGGACGACATCGATGCGGCCCTTCGGAAGGGCGATCTGAAATTCACCCTCGAAGGCGTCAAGCTCAAAGGCTCCTGGGTGCTGGTGCGGACGGGCCGAGGCGAGCAGGGGGGCGAAAGCAAAACCTGGTTGCTCATCAAGCATCGCGACGAATGGGCGGGCGAAATCGACATCACCGAAGCAGCCCCCAAGAGCGTCAAAAGTTTCGGCGATTTTGCCGACATCCTCGGCGCAAATCAGCCGGCCATCTGGAAATCGCATAAGCCGGAGGGGAACAGCCAGGCCAGCACCATGCTTCGCGGCATTATTGAGGAAGCCGCGCAACGAAAGCTCAAAGCGTCAAAGAGCAAAAAACGCGCTGCGCCGAAGAAACCCGCCAAACGCAGGACAAAGTGAACGGCCCCTCAGGTGGCGCGCAAGACCAACTCCGCACGGAAACCCGACGTCCACGTCGGCTCTTGTGCATGGCATTGCCGACGAGGACGTCGGCGTTCCAATGGCGGCCTATTCTCCTGCTTTCAAAGTTGCTGAAAGTATTTGTCCCCAAGTTCGTGGCGACTATACTTTCAGTAAGTACTGAAAACAGGAATATCCATGTCCACCACATTGCTGAAAGATGAACCGACTGCTGAAGCAACCGAAGCGGCCGCCAAACCTCCAATTTCCGAAGTCGATCGCAAGCTTCACACGGCCCAGGACCTGTTCATCCGCCGATGGGGCGAGATGGGCCAGACGTGGGGCATCAATCGCACGATGGCGGAGATTCACGCCTTCCTTTACATCACCGGCATGCCGCAATGCACCGATGACGTGATGGAGCGACTGAACATCAGCCGCGGCAACGCCTCGATGAGTCTGCGAGCACTATGCGACTGGGGCATCATCCGCCGGCTGCACAAGCGCGGCGAGCGCCGCGAATACTTCGAGAGTCTGTCTGATGTGTGGGAAATGTTCTCGATCATCGCCGCCGAGCGCAAGCGGCGCGAGATGGACCCGGTTCTCGAAACAATCAAGCAATGCCAGAAAATGCTGGATGAAAGCGCGTTGGGAAAATCGGCCGCCCGCAAGGAAGCCGTCGCCCTGACGCGTCATCGCCTGCAGGGCATGGAAGAATTCATGGTCGTGACCAACAAGATCTTCCAGCAATTCGTCGGCAATGCCCGCAGCGGACTTAATCGCGTGGCGCGCGTGCTGCTTAAAGCGCTGGGATAGATGAAGGAGTGAGCCTCACAGTGGTGCCTCGCGCCATGGAATTCCATGGCATGTGTTTTCTATAATCTATGCAACAGGTAGAGGATCCGCCATGACTGCAAAGGTACTCACTGGTTCAAAACAGGAAATCGCACAGAAAGTTTCGAGTATTGAAGGTCGCGTACGGGAGGTCATTGTGTTCGTAGAAGAACCAATTAATCCTCCATTGCAGACGATACCTGAAACCGCAGCGGAGCTATTCGCGGAAATGGAGCCGTTCACGGTTAGGGTGGATGCCTTTGATGATTCGCGCAAGGGAATTTATGAGCCGATGGAGGGGGAGTGATTCTTCTTGATACGAACCTCCTTGCCCGGCTCACAAGTACGGCACATCCGCATGGCCCGATCGCTCGATCTGCAGTCCACAGGCTGCTGAAAAGCTCCCAAGCAGCTGCCCATTACAGTGATCGATCCTGCTTCGCTTTGATCCACCGCGCTTATTTCTTCGCCTTTTCCATGACCACCAGGATGAAATCAGTTCCTGCTGCATCGAATTTTTCCGGCCGATCATCTCGTCCCGGCTCGCACGCACAGAGTTTGAGCTTGTTTTCGTCCAGCTTGTAAATGCAAAGCGATTTCTGCCCCTCGCGTCCCTGCGCTTCGTTATCCTTCACCACCGTCAGATCCATCTGCGGCGGCTTCGTCGTCGGATCGGTTTTGAAGGTGCATTCGATAAGCACTTCGCCGTCTTTTTTAACTACGAGTTTGTCGTCTTTAAATATAAACTGGCAATGCTTGCCCTCGTCGGAGGTGTCATTGTCGCCGTGAATCTCTGTTAGGACCTGCCAGGTTCCCTGCAATTCCTTCGAACGATCCGTGTCGGAATCCTTCGGCTTATCCGCGCCGATCAGAAATGCCGACAGCACGATCAGGGCCATCAATCTTTTCACGTTGCACTCCTTCTGAGATTAGACACTGTGTGAATCTTTCCCGTACGGATTGGCTGACGGAGCAGCCGCGCGTTTATTGCAGATATTTGCCCAGAATTGAGCGCTTGCTGGCGGCATTCCTATGACCGGCGTGATATACGTGATTCAAAGGCATCCTGCCTGTAGGATATGCGTCCATCATCTGCGGTTAGAGGATCCTTCATGCACATATCTATTGTGAAAGCTTTAAAAGAAGCAATTTCATTCGCTGCGGCGGCGTTCATCGTTGGCGTGGGCTGCACATCGGCACGTCATTCAGTGCAATCACAGTCAAAAGAGATTTCGTCCGGCGACTGGCCCAATGTTTTTCTCGACAAGGAGGGAACGCGCTATTCGCCGCTGGATCAGATCAATCGGAAGAATGTCAGCCAGCTCAAAGTGGCCTGGGTTTATCACACGCATGACATGGCTCCGGGCCGGACGATCGAATGCACGCCGCTGGTGATCGATGGCGTCATGTACATCACGACCGTCAACACGCATTGCGTTGCGCTGGATGCCGCGACGGGGCGCGAACTCTGGGCTTACGACCCCTACACCGACAACGACCGCCATTGGCTCAAGGCATCAGGCGGGGTCAATCGCGGCGTGGCCTATTGGTCGGATCATGTGCAAGGGGGCAATCGGCGCATCCTCCTTGGTCTGACCGATGGGCGACTGGTTTCCCTCGATGCCCGCACCGGCAAACCCGATCCACTTTTTGGAGACGATGGTGTCGTCGATCTGCGCAAGGGACTGGAAGCGGAGTATGGAGATCTCAACGGGCGCTCGTACGGCCCAACTTCCGCGCCGCTGGTCTTCGAGAATCTGGTCTATCTCGGATTCTCCAATGAAGAGGCCAACCCTTCTGCGCCGGGCGACACGCGCGCCTTTGACGTTCGCACCGGCAAAGAGGTATGGCGGTTCCACGCGCTGCCGCGCGGAAAAGAATTTGGCGCGCAGGATTGGCCGCACGACAACTGGAAGCAGCGGGGCGGCGCCAACGCGTGGGGCGGGCTCACGCTCGATTCCGATAAAGGCATCCTCTTCTTCGGCACCGGCTCAGCCACCAGCGATTTCTATGGAGCCGACCGCCCAGGAAACAATCTCTTTTCCAACTGCGTGATGGCTCTCGACGCCCGCACCGGTAAGCGTCTCTGGCATTTCCAGACTGTCCACCACGATCTGTGGGATCATGACAATCCCTGCCCGCCGGTGGTGGTGAAGGTGAAGCATGATGGCGTCTGGACCGATGCCGTCGCGCAATGCACAAAGATTGGCTACTGTTTTTTGCTCAATGAAATGACCGGTAAGCCGCTGTTTGGCGTGAAGGAGATCCCAGTGCCGGCATCGGATATGCCCGATGAGCAGGCCAGTCCGACGCAGCCGATTCCCCTCAAGCCGCCGGCGTTTTCAAGGCAGGAGATGACGCAGGACGATTTGGCGGATCTGTCGCCGGAGCAGCATGAAGAGATTATGAAGCGATGGGAAGGCTATCGACAAGAACCGCTCGCGCCGCCGAGCCTGCGAGGCAGTATCTCCATCCCCGGATTTCATGGTGGCGCAACCTGGGCCGGCGCTTCATTCGATCCAACCACCGGCTATCTTTACGTGAATTCCAACAACGTGCCAAATGTCATTACGATGCGCAAAGACCGCGCGCTCGGCTACCAATCCACCGGCTACATCCAATTACGGGATTCCAAGAACTACCCGGCAGTGAAGCCGCCCTGGGGCGTGCTGACGGCCATCAATCTCAACACCGGCGATTTCGTCTGGCAGGTCCCGCTGGGCGAATACCCAGAGCTTGCCGCCCGCGGCATCCCCCGAACCGGCACCGAAAACTTCGGAGGCACCATCGTCACCGCGGGCGGCCTGGTTTTCATCGCCGCCACCACCGACGAGCGCATCCACGCCTTCGACAAATCCACCGGCCAAATGCTCTGGGAAGCGCAGCTCCACGCCGGCGGCTACGCGACGCCTTGCACCTACCTGGTGCATGGGAAGCAATACGTCACCATCGCCGCCGGCGGTGGAGGTAAGCTCCGCACACGATCGGGCGATGAATTCGTGACGTTCTCTTTGCCGTGAGTGCAATAGAGTCACCTGCCGCCGATTGTATCATGCGCCTGTTTTGCCGATATATCACGGCAAATCCTTCGCGCCGTTGCTTTCGGCCAAGGCACGGAACTTCTTCATTTCTTCCGCTCCCCCCAAAAGCTTCGGCAGAGACATTCGGTCCAAGCAGCTTGAATTGCTGGCGCGCGGTCTCCCAGTGCTTCCCCAGGCAGGCATAGTAGCAGTAGTAGCTGCGCGTGGTGTTATTATCCGGCTCCAGCCGCAGCACCGGCTCATAAACTGATTGCAGATCATGCCAGACGTCGGCCTGTGCGAAGTAGGATGACTTGTCGTCATAGTCCATGGCAATGTCTATGTGTGCCGTGATCAGTACGAAAGGGAGGTTTCCGTACCAATTTTGCGTGTCGAAGCATTCGTGGCCGAAGCGAAGCATTTCTTCGTGGCTCCCATACCAGCGGGGCATCAGGTACCACATCTTTTTTACACAGGCTGGGCGATCATCTGGATTAGCCTGCATTGCCCGCTGAAACCATTGTTCCATGACGGCATTGCCCTTGCCCTCGCCCAGTTCGATATCGAGCATTCGGGTTGGAACGACTGGATCGGTTGGGTCCGCAGCCCAAGCCTCGGTGTAGTTCCGCTCGGCCAGTGCCAAGCGCTCCTCGAAAAGCTGCATATTCTGCGGCGAAACTTTGTAAGCCCAGTCGCCGCCGCGCGCCTGCCAGGCGTAATCTTTGTAGTAGCTTCCCCTGTACCGGAGAAGCAGAGCCTTTGGAAGCACATGCTCAAGGGGCGGCTCGACAATACTGAATAATGGCGTCATATCCACCTTGATCTTGGAAGTTCGACTCGTGAATTGCTCAGCCGTATTCACCAGCAATCGAGGGGGAATGTTGTCGCGCGTCAGGGCGGGCCAGAAATTCAGCACGTTGTGGTCCCACGGCCACGACTTGTCCCAAGTCGCCTTGTCAGGCGTTTTCCGCCCCTTGGCCTTTGCCTTGGCCCAACATAGGTCGTATCCATTACTGAACGTATCCATGAAGACCCATGCTTTGATGTATCGCGGATAGTTGGTGGAAGATATCCCACTTGCCGCCCGGTGATACATCGTGAAAACGCTGTCTTTATCGACCGGGGAGTTGTAATTCAGATAATTCGCCTCGAGGTAGAGGACCAGCGGATCGTCGCAGCCGGCCTCGATCGCTTTTTCCAGGTGCCCGTGTCCGATTGCTCCGCCGCTGGCATCCAGATCAATGCCCGCCTTGGCATCGGCATCCCATTTCACGTTGGTCTTGCCGAAGCGGGCGTATGAATCCATCGCGAGCTTATGGTACCACTGCACATCTTCCTCGTTCCGCTTTTGAAGTCGCAGGCGAGCCGCTTGCCAGGGCTTGATTCGGTCCACGACCTCCTGCAGGCTCTTGCGAACCTCTGGAGAAAGGTTCTGGCGGTGGGCAGCCGCTTCAATTTTTTCGAACGCCGCGGGCGGCTCCAGGAGCAGCGCGATCTTCGCATCCGACCGGGTCTGCGCGTTGGAGCTGCCCAAGTCACTGACCCATTGCCCGATATCGGGCCCGGCATTCTTTGCCTCGGCTGTCTGAGGCCGCGTCGCCTGGGCAAAGGCCGGCAGTGCCGTTGTGCCGACCATCAACAAAGCCGCCAACGCGCAGAAACAAGATTTGCGTTTCATCGATTCACCCCACGAAGTAATGGATTTTCAGAATCCCGACATATCGCCTTTACCCGCCGGTGTCGAGCGGCAAAATGGGGCAGCCACGGATCAGTCCGCAATAGAGGACGATGTATGGTAAGCCAATCGATTTCATTCTTCGCCTATTTTTTGATGCTTTTTGCCCTTCTATCCTCGCTTGCACGCGCTGCGCCGTCAGCGCCGCAGAGGATGCCCGCGGAATCAGCCTCGATGGTGCTCGACATAACGCAGCGGCTTGAGCCGATGCAAATCGATAAGGTCGCCAGTCTTGGGCAAGGCGGCCAGTCGCCCGATCCAATCTGGGCGGGTCGCGCGGCTGAAATTCGGGCGCTGCATCCTCGCGTGATCCGTCTTTTCCTTCAGGAATATTTCGACGAGCTGCCCAGCAAGGGAATTTACAACTTCAATTCGATGGACAGGGTCGTCGATCTGGTGCGCGAATCCGGGTCCGAGCCGATGATGAACATCTGCTTTAAGCCGAAAGTTCTGTTTCCCAAAATCGACCCGGCCATCGTGGAACCCAATGACTGGGCCGAGTGGGAGCGGCTCATCGAAGCGATGGTCCGGCACTACAAGGATCGCGGCACGAAGATTACTTATTGGGAGGTGATGAATGAGCCGGACATCGGTGAAGCGGGGGGCTGTCCATACCTCTTCACCCCCGACAATTATCCACCCTTCTACGCGCACACCGCGGCTGCCATCCTGCGAGCCGACCCGCAGGCTCGCGTCGGCGGGCCGGCGCTGGCCAATCCTAATAGCCCGATCCTGCCCGCGCTGCTCGATTACTGCGCCAAGCATCAGACGCCGTTGCACTTTATCTCGTGGCACATCTACTCGAGCAATCCATCCGCCATCCACGACACGATCGTTCAAAAGCACAAGCAGCTCCTGAAATATCCGACGCTTAAGAGTGTGGAGACATTTCTGGATGAATGGAATGTGAGCCTGCTTCAGCCGCTGCGCGATCGGCAATTTCAGCCATGCTATGTGGCCGAGTCGATCTATCAGATGCTCGATGCCGGGCTCGATTTTGGCTGCTATTACCACATTCGCGATTATCACGTGGATCAGGACAGCTTCGATCGCTTCATGACCCCCAGCGGCTCCGCCGCCATGGCCAAGTGGTGGAACCGCAATCACCAGAACAGCGGGCTGTTTGACTATGAAAACAATGTGCGCGCCGCGTACTACTCATTCAAGCTGCTCGCTCGCCTGACCGGCGATCGCCTTCGCCTCCAATCCTCCGATCCCCATGTCCATGGCCTGGCGACCTACGATACCCGAGCGGGAATTTACAATCTGATGTTCTGGAACTTCTCGAAGCAGCCGGCACATTTTGAACTGAATGTGAAGGGGCTGACCGGCCGCTGGAAAGCCACCCGGCTCGAACTCGATAGCCGTAATCCAAATCCCGACGAAGATTCCAGACTGCACATGCTCGACCCGTTAACGATGCCCGAAGGAGATGATGCCGCGATCCCGGTGTCGATGGAATCGTACGGCATTGAATTCTGGATGATCGAGCGGTGAGCGTCGGATAAATCGCTGGAGGCAGGTCATCATTCGCCATCTGATCTGGCTGCCGCCGGTCGTATTGTTCAACGCGCAACCGCGCAGCGCTGTCCGGAATGTGGCGCAATCCGCGACGATGAACTGCATTCGCACATCGCCTCCGAATCTCTATAATCCGCCCAACCATGAGCAGCAACGTTCGCATCGCAAAACTGGCACTCGAGGACGGCACGGTTTTCACCGGCCGCGCGTTTGGAACATCGAAGACTTCGGAAGGCGAAGTCGTCTTCAACACCTCGATGACCGGCTATCAGGAGATTCTGACCGATCCGTCCTACAAGGGGCAGATCGTCACGATGACTTATCCGCTGATCGGGAATTACGGCATCAATCGCCAGGACGTCGAGAGCCGACAGCCGCACGTGGCGGGGTTCATCGTCAAGGAATTGCCGCCGATGTATTCCAATTACCGGGCCGACATGAGCCTGGACGAATACCTCCGGCAGAATCAGATCGTCGGCATCGAAGGCATCGACACCCGAGCCCTCACGCGCAAGCTGCGCATCAGCGGCGCGATGCGAGGCGTCCTTTCCAGCGAGATTCTCGACGATGCGAAGCTGGTTGAAAAAGCACGCAACGCGGCCCAGATGAAAGGGGCCGACTGGGTGCAGGCGGTGAAGCCGACCAGCGCATATGAATGGGACAAGGATCAGGGTGATTGGAAAGTCGGGCCGGTCGAGCATGGCGACGGGCTTCATGTTGTCGCGCTCGACTGCGGGGCGAAGCACAATATTCTTCGCAATCTCGTCGAGCGCGGCGTGAAGGTAACCGTGCTGCCTCCCGATACGACGTCGGAGGAAATCCTCAAGCATCGGCCCGATGGGCTCTTTGTCAGCAACGGCCCCGGAGACCCGGCGGTGCTCGATTATGCAGTGAAACCCATACAAGGCGCGATGGGCAAGGTGCCCATCTTCGGCATCTGCCTGGGGCATCAACTTCTGGGGCGTGCGATCGGCGCGACGACATATAAACTTAAGTTTGGGCACCGCGGCGGAAATCAGCCGGTGAAAAATCTCGATACGGGCCGGGTCGAAATCACCAGCCAGAATCACGGCTTCGCGGTCGATCAAAAATCATTGGAAGCCAAGGGCGGCGTCGTCACGCACATTAATCTCAACGACGGCACCGTCGAAGGTTTCCGGCATCGCGATCTGCCGATCTTTTCGGTTCAGTATCATCCCGAAGCCAGCCCTGGGCCACACGATGCGACCTATCTGTTCGATGCGTTCATCGAAATGATTAAGACCCGCAAAGCGCCGACCGCGAAACGCCTCGCGGAGCTTCAGGCGCTGCGCGATTCCGGGAAAGAATAAAGAAGAGGGGTTCACCACGGAGGCACGGAGACACGGAGGCAAGGTTTTGCTGAAGTGTCGGGCCGACGCGAACCAATTGGATCAATAAGCATTCTGGACGTGTCAGCGCCAAAAGCAATCTTTAAAAACAGAATTCAAACGACGTTCCACGCATTGGCGCCTCTTTCCAGCAGAACAAGACCTCCGTGTCTCCGTGCCTCCATGGTGAATCTTCTTTTCTGCCGCGCGCTCAGAGGCCGTATTCTTTCCATCGCCGGGTGACCAGTTCGCGGGTGGCGGCGTTCATTTCCAATTCTTTGGGCCACATGCGGACTTTGCCTTCGGCGGGGAGCTTCACCGTCGCATCGAAGCCAATCTTGCTGCCGGCTCCGAGATCGGGGCTGGCGTGGTCGAGGATGTCGACGGGACCGCGCACGATTTCGGTGTCGCGCTGCGGATCGCAATTGGAGAAGAGGTGGAAGAGCACATCCTGCTCGTTGTGAACGTCCACCTGCTCATCGACGACAATAATGAACTTCGTAAAGGCCATCTGCCCCGCGCCCCAGACGGCATGCATCACGCGACGGGCCTGAAAGGGGTATTCCTTGCGGATCTTGATGAAGGCGCAGTTGTGAAACACGCCGGCCATCGGCA
>JANWHF010000343.1 GCA_025450555.1 Tepidisphaeraceae bacterium
CGCCCGAGCCATGGGCTCCATGGACAACAATGACTGGGGCGATAGCAGCTTCGATGGCGTGAACTTGCCGGACTTCAACCAGATCCTCATCAAGTTCACCTACTATGGAGATGTGAATTGCGACGGCATCTTCGACTCCCAGGATGTGAACCAGCTGATCATCGGCCGCGGCCACAACCCGGCCAACACCGGCTGGGAAAACTGCGACCTGGATTATGATGGCCTCACCGTCACCAGCACCGACCAGAACCTGTTCTTCACGGGTCGCAGCGCGTACAAGACTTTTGGGGCGCTGTAGGTGAAATTCCCGTTGTCGAAATACTAGAAATCGCCCCCACTTGACGAATATTCTGAGCCGCCCGGATCAGACACTGGCGCGGGATCCGAGGCTGGATCGGGCGGCGGAGAGGAATCATCGGGCGGCGGAGCGGTGTCACTCGATCCAAAATCGCCGCCGGAGCTGTCCCAAGCTGCACCGGATGGATCGGTGATTGTATCACTCGGCAGCGCGCCGGAATTGTCCGATGTTCCCGTGTCACCGCTGTTGTCGTCGATCCACAGAACGCCTCCGTCCGCGAGCACCGCGCCGCCCAAATCAATCCCAACGCACTCTTCACGATCGAATTCGATCAAGCGCCCCCTGGAACCGCGGCGATGCTCAGCGACGTTGACCACATCGATTGTCGAATCGCCTATCGCCAGGTTGTTGGAAGGATTGGAGTCGTTGATGCCATGGCTGGCGCTGACCTGTGCAAGCACGTCATAAGTTCCAACAGGAACGCCCGCAGGAAGCGTGACTAGCGACTGGATGTCCTGGGTTTTGTGCGCGCCCAGGTGAATCGCCATCGCGCCTGATGAGGCGATCATGACATCGGAGCTGTCCAGCGCGGTATCGGTTGACAGATACCAGGTTACCGTCGCTCGTCCCCTGGCTGGGGCATTCCCGAGGTTCGCGATGCGAACGACGGCCCGTTGTGGACTGCTTCCGGGAGTCACTGTCTTCAGCGGAAGTTCAATGATATCGGCCGAAAGATCGACAATGGGTTGCTGTACTTGCACGGCACTGGGCGCAACGGCGATTGATGGAGTTGAACCGGGAACGCCGGCCTTCGTTCCATCGATCGACACAATCAATTCGTAATTGCCCGGCGCGAGCGAAGTGGGAACGCTTACGCCAACCGCCAGACCCGAATGCTTGCCCGGCTTCAAATGAATATTGCGGGATACATGCCCGATGAGGGTGTCGCCATTGTCCAGCGACGCATCGGACGACAAATACAGGTTGACATTAATCGGCCCGGCGGCCGATGCAGCGCCTGTATTGGTGATTTGAATGGAGACCGATTTCTTGACGGAAGGGATCAACGCTGCTGGCAAATGACCGCCGAACGAACCGGATAGGCTGGCGCTTAGGAGCCGACGGTTCTCAAGCCGCTCAATGACCGGCAAGTTCGACGAACGTCCTTGTGAATCTGCGCAAGGTGGCGCGGATTTGATACGCATGGCGGCTCCCTCGGACACCTGGCATCCGTGCCAACCACCATTTCTCCTATGTCATCTTTCGAACGAAGCTCCTCTAAATCAAAGACAGTGCGATAGGTCACCAGGTTTGTATGGCATCCAAAAGAAAACTCACTTTTCTTCGATATTCGCGATGCCGACGTCGACGCCCTGGCCGCCCTGGGTCTGATGGCAATGGACCGCCAGGATGATCTTAGCCTCCGGCTTCAGCAGCGACCGGGCTTTGCCGCTGATCTGCACGGGCTGGTAGTCGGTGATAAAGCCCCGGCGGCGCGCGGCTTGGACGCCATCAATGTAGATCTGCACGTCTTCATCATGGAAGACCAGAAGCTGCAAATCGGCACCCGCATCGGCACCGGCTGGCATCGTAAATTCGCGGCGCAGCCAGATGTCGTCGGTCTTCCATGGGGTCCCAATCGCGATGCCAGGCGTTCCCTCTGAACCAAAGCCGCCCGGCCCCTGTTTCCAGTTGCTGTCGTCAAAGCCGGGCTTTTCCCAGCCGTTGGCGGGCTTCTCCGTCGTGTATTTCCAGATCACCTTTTCATGCTGCCCTGTCGGCACGATTTCATGCACAACCGGTGGCGGTGGGAGCGGTGCCCAATTGCCAACCTTTTCATGATCGCCGCTGGCCCACTTCTTCCACATTTGCGGATCGCTGAGAACCTTGATGAAGGCGCCGCCCATCACCGGACGGGCATGCATGCCCCGGCTGTTGATGCGATTGGTGACGTACGAATCGGAAACCGGATCGCGCGTGCCGGTCTGGTCCAGGTAATCATAGATTGGCGAAACCATTGCCTCGAAATCGGCCTGATTGTCGGCCATCGTCGCACTCCAGATCGACCAGTCGGTCTTGGTCAGCTTCGTGCGCGAATCGAGAGGCACGCCATACTGCTGCATCATCTTCTTGTAATACGCCACTTCCTGCTGCGCGACGGAGGGCGGGAAGATGTTGAGCTTCAGAATGCGGTCCCAGACCAGATTGTACTTCTGGCTCCAGGTGTTGGGCTTGTCGAACGCCAGCTTGTAATGGTCCCCCTCGCCTGCCGCCTTCACCCAATGGGCGGCATCCACCTTGGCAAGATCCATGTAGCGCTGCGCGGTGGCATTGTCGCCGCGCATCCGGCACAGGTCTCCATATGCGGCCAAGCCGAGAATTGCCTTGACCGAAAGGTTGGCGTTGTGGGCCAGGTGGCCCATGAAATCATCGGTGCAAAGCTGGTTTTCGGGATCGAGGCCATATTGCTCGAGATACTTCGCCCACTGCGTAAGCTGCGGCCACCAGGGGGCGACAAAATCAGGATTCCCTTCAGCCTGCGCGATCGCATCGCAAAGGATGATCATGTTGCCGCTCTCTTCGACCGGCATCCCCTCGCCGCCATCGTCGCGACCGGTGACATCGGGATAGGTGCCCAGATCGTGCGGGGCGTTGGGGAATTTCCAGTGAGGCGAAGCCGCGTACATCAGCACCGGCGCCAGCGACGCCTTGGCCAGCGTCGGGCTGAGCATGATGAAGATCGGCTCCATCGGAAAGATCACGTCCACCGTGGCAATGTCGCCGTTGCTGGTGTTTTCCTTGGTGAAAAAGAGCGGCTGCTTGTTGGCATCGGCGGCTAATCCGCAAGCCGCCAGGCATTGGCGATAGCAGGCGGCGGCGATCTGCGCATAGCGCTCGCCGCCGACTTTGGTCAGGTCGGCCATCAGATCGTTATCGAATTGCGTGCAGCGCTGCACGAGGCTCGAATAATCCTTCTCGGCCGACTGGAGCAGATCGGCGGGCGTCGCGCCATTGCGCCGCCAATAGGGTTGAAGCTTGTGCGAGTAATACCGTATCGAATAGATCTCGTCGTAAGCGACCATCAAGTGCCGCGAAACCGCCTCGCCCTTCACCGAGCCAAGATCGAAGGTGAACGCCAGCACCGGCTGATCGTCGCCGGGAGCGCGAGGCATGCGCTTGTCATCCTGCGCGGGAAGGGTGCCGTCTTTAACGAATGATTCTTCAAGCGATAGATTCGATCCAATTGCGGATTTGCTTTGCGCCGTTGGCGCGGCGGCATACGCATAGCCCCAATCGATCCGCGTATCGTCGCCGGCTGGCGTCAGCATCGGCTGATCTTCCGTGCCGACGCGCAGAGCCGTCAGGCCGCCCATCGTTTCGCGATCCCATTTCACCGGCTGATCGACCGTGTTCACGACAAGCTGCGAACTGGTGCTGTCATAGATTGAGATATTGTGCGCCGCCCCGTCGGCGGAGCGAACCTCCCAGGTGATATAGCTGAGCGGGCGAGCCAGCACATCCAGATCGTGCGGCAGGGCCGCCGTCATGAAGGTCATCGTGACATGGACATGTGAATCGTCAAAATCGAAGATGCTGCGAGTCGGCAGCAGCTTCACGCCGACCTGCGGAAAAGCCGGCGCATCCGATGGTTCAGCACCCATCAGACGATATGCCTTACCGTCAACGCGAATCAGGCTGACCAGCGAATGCTCGTGATGCGTCCAGTGGCGGGTCGGTGCATCATTGAGATGATCGGCTTCGCACCAGATGCTCAAATAAGGATCGCTGGTCACCAGCGGCACCGCGGGTGGACGAAACGGCTTCTGCTCAGCGGCAAGTAAAGTGCTGCCGCCCGAGAAGAAGATTGCGACGGTGGCCGCCGTGGTGATCAGTCGATTCATTGGCGTCATCGAGACCTCATGGTTCTTTTTACCCAAACGATTCCGTGAAATTCAGCCCCCGCCGTTATAGTGTGGGCCAAACGGGTTTGTTGTCCAGTGCGCGGGAATGCAATGGAAGAGCCGCGCACGAAGTAAGCGGTTCCGAGAGCGGTTTGGAAGAGGAATTCATGCAGAAGACGCAAAATGTGATGGACTTATTTCGGCTTGATGGAAAGCGCGCCCTGATCACCGGCGGCGCAAAGGGATTGGGAAAAATAATGGCGACGGCTTTTGCGCAGGCGGGGGCATCGGTGGCAATCAACAGCCGGAATATCAGCGAGTGTCAGGCGACCGCGGAGGAGATTGCGAAATCGACCGGAAGGAAGGCCATTGCGGTGGCAGCGGATGTTTCGATCTCTTCAGATGTCGATCGTCTCGTTCACGAGGCAGAAGCCGGCATCGGCCCCATTGACATTCTGGTCAACAGCGCGGGCATCAACATCCGCGGCCCGATCAATGAGCTTTCCGATGCCGATTGGGATGCCGTGCTCGACATCAACCTCAAGGCCCCCTTCCTTCTTGCGCGGCGCCTCGGCCCAGCCATGTGCGAGCGCGGCTGGGGGCGCATCATTCACCTTGGATCGATTCTCTCAAACATCGGAATCGCCGGGCGCTCGCCCTACAGCTCATCCAAGACTGGATTGCTCGGATTGACGCGCGTGCTCGCGCTCGAATGGGCAACCAAAGGCGTAACGGTCAATGCCCTCTGCCCCGGCCCCTTTGGAACCGACATGAACAAGCCCCTGCTCAACAACCCGCAGCAATACGCGGCTTTTGTCGCCAAGATTCCCATGGGCCGTTGGGGCGAACTTCATGAGATCACAGGCCCCGCGCTGTTTCTCGCTTCCGAAGCATCCGCATTCATGACCGGAGCGGCGCTGTATGTCGATGGTGGATGGACGGCGCAATGAATCAAAGTCTCGGTTCTTCCAACGGTTCAGGACAGATGTCTTTTCGCTTGCACGATTCGCATTGATGCCCTTCCCATAGCGCATTGAACTGCCCGAGCACCGCATCGATCAGTGCTGGAGCGGTGGTCCAAATTCCCAGCTCAAAATTCCTTCGCCCATCGGCTTTAGCGCCCAATCCCGCGCCGGTGAGATTCGCGCTACCGAGATACATTCGATTGGCATCAATGACGACCGTCTTGAAGTGCAGCCTCGGGCAACGACGAATGACCAGATTTTCCGGCAGCGCCGCCTTGAGCTCGCGCAGCGCGGCAGAGCTGGGTGTCCCCGCATGCAGCAGCCGAATCTCGACGCCCTTTCGCGCCAATCGGCGGAAGACTTCGACGATCGACACGGCTCGCCGCGATCCCGCCTCGGGCACCAGCATCGCCTTGAAGTCCGCCGTCGCGATGTCCAGGCTGATCGAAGCCTTGAGAATCCCCTCGCGGACGATTTTGTGAAAATGCTGCGCATCGGCCACCAATTCCGCCGAGCCAGTTGGGGCGGATGGGATGGTGGGCGCAATGGCAAGCGATTGAGGCACTCCCTCTCTATCGGCATTTGCCGCGATTTGGCTCGTGGGTACACTTGAACCATGGGGTCAGATGACCGAACCGGCTCATTTTTGCAGGGATTCATGCGTCGCCTGGGGCGAGGGGATGCCCGCGGCGGGGAAAGCAATCCGTGGACGCCGCTGGCGGTGTTGGAATCAATCCATGCCGGAAATGTCGAGGATTATTGCCTCTACCTTCGGCCGCCGATCGGATATGCGTTAGGCAAGGCGCCACCGTCAAACGACCCATTATCGCCCGATATTGAAGAGTTGCTGATCCGCGCTTTTTCGCCGCTGCCGATTGTTCCGCTGGAGGAAATGGATCGGGAGCATGCGGGATTGCCGGATGAGGCGTTTTTGACGTTGGTCAGCCATGCGCGCGTGCTACTGTTGGTCCCGTGGGACCATCCGATGTTTTTTGAGCGCGTTGCACTGCTTAAAAAGTCGCGAGAACTAATACGCTGCGTCTGGCTGATGCCGGAGCAGGGCATGCTGGGTAAGACGGACTGGCCGGAGCGATGGAGCGCTATGCGATCGAGCGCCAGCGCGCTGGGGCTGGAACTTTCGGCCTACACCGCCGGCGGCTGGCTCTTCCGCCTGGACAAAGGCGGCAAAGCCTGCACCTTCCGGCCCATTGTCAATCCAAATTTTGAAAAGATCGCCGCCGCCCTGGAAACAATTTGCGCTGAAATGC
>JANWHF010000344.1 GCA_025450555.1 Tepidisphaeraceae bacterium
ATTTTGCAAGGCATGGACGGCTCGATGCGGCTCGTGGAAGTGGACAAGTCTCAGCACTTCGATCGCTTCCGGGCGACAACGCTTCGCCTCTATCCGGAAGAGATATCGCTCGCCTTCCCAGTTGGCGCCTGGCTGTCCCGAAGTGAATCAGCTCGCCGTTAAGGCATTCTTTATCGAATTGGGCCTCGAACTTGAGGGCGAGCAGACGGTCGAAGGGGCAATGGTCGGGAAACTGATCGGGCTGGCAAATGTCCGGGCCACCCTCGCGATGATGCGGACGCCCGATGGGCAGGGCATCGAGTTGGACAAGTTCCACACGCCCGAGGCGATCCGCTTTGGGCCCGTGGACGCGCCGGCGAACACGTTGGGCATCCGCCGCATCATGTTTGCCGTCGATGATCTCGATGCTGTCTTCACGCGCCTGCGCGCCTACGGCGCCGAACTCATTGGCCAAATGCAGTACGAGAACACCTACCGGCTAGCCTACATTCGCGGGCCTGAGGGCATCATCGTCGCGCTGGCCGAGCAGCTTGGCTAAGGCATGCCCGAAATGTGCGCCACAGCGAAAGCCGACACGTCTGGTCAAGATTCCGCATGTACGGGCAAATTTTGCCATTTGATCGTTCGGAGCGACAGATATGCTGCCGGGAATGATTCGAACCATTACCCTCGGCTTTTCGTGCGCCCTTATCACTACGCCGATCTTATTGGGACAAGAACCTCCAGTTGGCGCTTCCCCACCGCGCGCGGTCCTTGTCCAGGCGACTCAGCAGCCTCGCGCCGGGCGCGGGAATCGTCAGATCGTGCTTGGGCCGGACGACAAACAACTCTTCCCGGATCCAACTGACGACATCAATAAGAAGCGGGACGGCATCCCACATGGGAAGCTCGAGATGATCGAGTACGACTCGAAGACCGTCGGCACAAAGCGCAAGATGAACGTCTACACGCCGCCGGGTTATTCGAAGGACAAGAAGTATCCGGTGCTCTATCTATTGCATGGAATCGGCGGCGATGAGACCGAATGGGAGCGATTCGCCAAGCCGGATATGCTGGAGGACAACCTGCTGGCCGAAGGGAAGGCCGTGCCGATGATTATCGTCATGCCCAACGGGCGCGCGGAAGTGGACGATCATCCCAAAGATAATGCCATGCGGCATGCCGCGGCGTTCGCGAAGTTTGAAGACGATCTGCTAAAGGATGTGATTCCGGCGATCGAATCGAAATATTCGGTGGAAAGCGATCGCGAGCACCGTGCTTTGGCCGGTCTATCCATGGGCGGTGGGCAGTCGCTTAACTTCGGGTTGGCGCACATCGATACTTTCGCATGGATCGGCGGTTTTTCGTCTGCGCCGAACACCAAGCCGCCTGAGGAGCTTCTGCCAAACCCGGACGAGGCCAAGAAGCTTAAGCTTCTGTGGGTTGCCTGCGGCAACAAGGATGGATTGATCAACATTAGTCAGGGCGTGCATGCATATTTGAAAGAACATGACGTGCCACACATTTGGAATGTGGATTCGCATGCCCACGATCCGACCGAATGGCGAAATAATCTCTACTACTTCATGCAGCGGATCTTCCGCTGATACGCCTGTTGAAGTTTACTTTCTGCGGCTTGTTATCGCGTCGGACTGGCTTTTGAGGGGAAGAATCTGGAGGCACTGTCATGAGAACCACGCTCCTGTCTCTCGCCCTGCTGCTTCTAATCGCTGATCTCCCAGCTTGGGCTCAGACCACCCGGCCAGCGGTGGAGGATTTTAAACCTTCGTCCTTGAACCAGGGCGGCAAGCAATATCCGCAGATCAATTCAGAAGGCCGGGCGCGGTTTCGGATCATGGCTCCGCAGGCGCAGAGCGTGAAGTCGAGCTTCAGTGGACCGACACAAATAACAAAGGGAGATGATGGCGCCTGGATCATCACCACGCGCCCATTGGACGAAGGCTTCCATTATTACACCCTCAACATCGACGGAGCTGATGTTCCAGACCCCGGCACATTGTTCTTCTATGGCGCGGGGCGCTGGGGCAGCGCGATCGAGGTGCCGGCGAAGGATCAGGATTTCTATCAGCTCAAAGACGTGCCGCACGGCCAATTGCGGCAAGATTTGTATTTCTCCAAGAGCACCAATGCCGTGCGGCGATGCTTCGTCTACACGCCGCCGGATTATGAAAAGGATCCATCGAAGCGCTATCCAGTTCTCTATCTGCAGCATGGCGCCGGCGAGGACGAAACCGGCTGGGGAAATCAGGGTCATGCCGGCCTGATCATCGACAATCTGCTTGCCGAGGGAAAATGCAAGCCATTCATCATCGTGATGGATAATGGCGGCGGAATCGGTGGCGGCGCGCGGCGCGGCGGTCCGGGCCGAGGTGCTGCCAATCGCGGCACTGGTCAGCCCGGAGGTGCCGCAGGTCCCGGAGCGGGAGGCCCGCCGCGCAGAGGTGCTGCTGGCCGGGGCGGCTTTGCCTTCAATTTCAACGCGTTCGAGCACATTTTAATCGACGAGCTGATTCCTCACATCGATTCCACGTATCGCACGATTGCGGATCAGCCGCATCGTGCAATGGCCGGACTGTCGATGGGCGGCATGCAGACGCGAACGATCTCGCTGGCCCACCTCGATACATTCTCCCAAATCGGAATCTTCAGTGGTGGCAGCATCGCACCGTCCGATGTTTCCGACATGACCGCTTACAGGCAGAAAGTGAAACTCGTGTTCGTGAGCTACGGCAGTCGCGAAGTCGATCCAGCCAACCGCCGGCGCGGCGGTCCCTTTGGCGCCGATCCCAAAGCAAACACCGATGCGCTTAAAGAAGCAGGCATCAACACCCACTACTACATCTCGCCTCAAACGGCGCACGAATGGCAATCCTGGCGCAGAAGCCTGCATGAATTCGCACCGCTGTTGTTTCAGGAATAGCAGCATGAAAGGCTGATCGGAGAATTCCCTTGCAGAAACTCAAAGCTTTCGCACTGACGATCAGCCTTTTGACGTTGGCTTCCACAGCAGTCGGGGCTCCCCAGAAATCATGGACCGCCGACAACGGCAACGGCACTTACTCGAATCCGCTCTTTTACGAGGAGTTTGAGGATCCCGACGCAATCCGCGTCGGAGATGACTACTACCTGGCCGGCACGACAATGCACATGAACCCGGCCCTGATGGTGCTCCATTCCAAGGACCTGGTGAACTGGGAATTCGCCAGCTACTGCATGAACCGGCTGGATTTTGGCCCGGCCTTCCGACTGGAAGGTGGCAACGTCTATGGTAACGGTATCTGGGCCCCTTGCATTCGTTATCACGATGGAACGTTCTATATCTTCTCGAATGTTAATCGTGTAGGCACCGAGGTCTTCCGCTCCAAATCAGCAAGCGGCCCATGGGAACGAAATCAGCTCCCGGGTATGCATGACCTGTCGATTCTGTTTGATGATGATGGCAAGATCTACGCTATCTCTGGGGCCGGCCGACCAAGCATCGTTGAACTCAATCAGGACCTGACTCAAGTCATTCCAAACACCCGCCGCGCAATGGTCGCCAAGGGCATCGGAGAAGGTCACCACCTATACAAGATCAAAGGGAAATACTTTGACGTTTCCGCCCTTCCTGGCGGCCACACTGACCAAGTGGTCGCACGCGCCGATTCGATTGATGGGCCGTGGCAGGTCGAGCATATGGTCCATAGCGAGTCGCTGGGCGTTCCAAGCCAGAATGGGGTCCGCATCCGGGGTCGTGGAGCAGATCAAACCTTCACGATCACCCATGCCGACCCGAACTCCGGTGGCGGATTGACCCTCCATCAGGGTGGCATCGTCGACACGCCCTCAGGCCAGTGGTGGAGCATCATCATGCAGGACCATGGGAGTATCGGCCGAATGGTTGCGCTGGTGCCCATCACGTGGGATGAGAATTTCCCGATCATCGGCTTGCCGGGAAATCTTCGCAAAGCGCCCAATACCTGGATCAAGCCCGACACCGCGTTCACTCAACCCCCTGAGCCGCTGTTCGTTCACAGCGACAATTTCGATTCTGCCAAACTGAAGCCGGTCTGGCAGTGGAACCATGTTCCAGATGACGCCAAATGGTCTCTTACTGAAAAGCCCGGTAGCCTACGACTGCATTCGCTTCCGGCCGCCGACTTCTTCACAGCCCGCAACAGTCTGACTCAACGACCGCCGGGCCCCGAGTCGATCGAGACGGTGCAGCTTGATGCCACGGGTCTAATGCCAGGCGACACTGCGGGACTGGCGCTGCTGAACCTTCCCTACGCTTGGATCGGTGTTGTTAGAACTGCCGATCAAATCACGCTCCAAAGTTTCGATCAGACGACGCACAAGACCACCACTGCCGCGGCGAACCCAGCGCATCTGTGGCTTCGTGTCGCGTGCAATTTCGACACTGAAAAGGCAACCTTCAGTTGGAGCACGGACGGCCAGGAATTTGTTCCGTTAGGCGACTCATTCACGATGGCATTTCAGCTGAGGACTTTCCAAGGCGTCCGTGTGGCCTTGTTTAACTACAATTCCTCTGGAAAGCCCGGCGGCTTCGCGGACTTCGACAATTTCCTCGTGGATGAACCTCGTGCATCGGGCGTGGAGCGGACCATTCCGCTGGGGAAGACGATCATCTTGACCAGCGGGGCTGATGGCAGTGTCTTGGTTGCGGATTCGCAAAATTTACAGGTGGTGAATCGATCGGCAGGCGAGCCAGGCACTGACGCCGCAAGCGATCAATTCAAAGTTGTGGACCTTGGTGTTGGCCGTGTAGCGCTGAAGTCGAGCGACGGCCGATTCATTTCAGCGAGCACTAGCGGCGTCGTGCTCAAAGAATTGGGGCGCGCGACTCCTGGGGAAGCTGAATTGTTTCAATGGGTCAACTTGATGCGTGGCGATACAATGCTGATGTCGTTGACCAATCACCGCTACTTAACGACTCAGCCAGACAGTCCCGGGTCTCTGACCGTTTCTGCCACTGGACCGCAGCCGGACCGTAAAGGCGGCGCGTGCTTCAAGTGGCGAGTCATCAAATAATGCGCGAGCACAACGTGGAAGTTTCATCCGCTGCAACAGGCTACTCTTGACGTTAGGAATCCAAGACGTAATTTCATTCTGAAAGAAACTATTTCGAGTGACTTTGAGGCACTATGTCGGGAAAGTACACAATCGGCCTGGATTTCGGGACCAACTCGGTGCGGGCCCTTGTGGTGGATGTGCGCGATGGCCACGAACTCGGCGAAGGCGTCAGCCAGTACGCGCGGGGCAACCATGGAGTCATTCTCGACGGGAATGATCCGCATCTGGCCCGTCAGCATCCGGCGGATTATCTCGCCGGCATCGTGGCTTCGGTCAGTCTAGCGCTGAAGCAGACCACCTCCGCCAAGCAGTTCTCGGCGAAGGACGTGATAGGGATCGGAGTCGACACCACAGGCAGCACGCCTTTGCCGGTCGATGCTTCGGGTCGCGCGCTGGCGCTGCTGCCGAAGTTCGAATCAAATCCAAACGGGATGGCGTGGCTGTGGAAGGACCACACGTCGCACCAGGAAGCTGAAGACATCACGTCGGCTGCGGCCAAGATGCGGCCGCAATTCCTGGCCAAGTGCGGCGGCCGATATTCGTCGGAGTGGTTCTGGGCCAAGATCTTGCACTGCGCGAAGGTCGCGCCGGAAGTTTCAGCCGCTGCCGCGAGTTGGGTTGAATTCGCCGACTGGGTACCGGCGGTGCTCTCGGGCACGACGGATCTTGGCCGCTTGCGTCGCGGTGTTTGTGCAGCAGGACATAAGGCCTTCTACAATGCATCATGGGGCGGTTATCCCGACGAACAGTTTCTAGGAGCGCTCCACCCTGAGCTGGCGCGCATTCGTAGATCACTTCCGGATCGCGCCTATACCGTCGGTGAAGCAGCCGGCGCGCTTTCCGCGGAATGGGCAAGCAAGCTTGGCTTGCCCGAGGGGATCCCGATCGCGGTTGGCGCATTCGATGCACATCTGGGCGCAGTCGGCGCGGGCATCGGGCCGGGGGCCCTTGTCAAAGTGATGGGCACTTCGACCTGCGATATCATGGTCAGCCAAATGAGCAAGTCGCTCGCGGATGTGCCGGGGCTGTGCGGCATCGTTTGCGAATCGGTCTTGCCCGGCTACTTCGGTCTCGAGGCCGGGCAGTCGGCCGTCGGAGACATCTTCAACTGGTTCGTTAATTCCATCCAGCCCGGCGGCGCAAATGTCGGCACGCACGAGGCACTGACCAGCCAGGCAGAAAGGCTCAAGCCGGGCCAAAGCGGGCTGCTCTCGCTCGACTGGCATAATGGTAATCGCACGATTCTGGTCGATCAGCGACTCACGGGCATGGTGTTGGGTCTCACGCTCCATAGCACGCCCGCCGAAATCTACCGCGCGCTGGTTGAAGCGACGGCGTTCGGATCTCGTGTCATCGTCGAGCGGCTCGAAGAGTACGGCGTGCCGGTCGAGCGCGTGATCAATTGCGGCGGCATAGCCGCGCGAAATCCGATGGTGATGCAGATCTATGCTGACGTGCTCAACCGTCCTATCGCCATTGCAAGAAGTCTTCAGACTTGCGCGCTAGGCTCGGCAATCGCAGCCGCGGTTGTCGCCGGCAAAGAGCGTGGCGGGTACTCCGATTTTGCCTCGGCGATTACTGCAATGAGTGGCGTACAGCCGCGTATTTTCAAGCCCGATCCCAATCACGCCTCGATCTATCAGCGGCTGTTCCGGCTCTACCGCCAGGTCCACGATGCTTTCGGAATTGCTGGTCACAAGGCTGATATCTCAAACGTGATGAAGGATCTCCTTGCGATCCGCGATGATGTGGTTCGTGCCTGATTTGTTTTAATCACAGGTCTCAAATGCAAACGACATCTGACGAACAACAGGAACTCTGGTTTCTCACCGGAAGCCAGCATCTCTA